>JBFGYD010000009.1:0-14278 GCA_041587615.1 Lysobacterales bacterium | reverse complement strand
CGGATCAGACGGTAGATGCGATGGCCGATGGCGCCGGCGAGCAGCAGCAGCGCGCCACCGGTCAGAGCGAATACCCAGACGTAGTAATCGCTGAACCGGCCCAGTCCGCGAGTCGCATCGCCGGCCAGATACAGCGCCGCCAGCAGCAGCACCACCGCGGCCAGCACCGGCAGCGTACGCTGGAAAAAGCGCCTCAGGCCGGTTCCGGCCGCCGGAGGGCGAGCCGAAACAGCGGATGGCGCCCCGGCCTCGTTCGCCGGCTGGCGCTCCGATCTGGTCCGCGGCTTGTCCATTACCGTAAGAGTCGGGTGTTCACGTCACAATCATAGCGCGCTGAATGCTAACCTGGAGCGAAGGCATGCCAGCCGGAGTCCAGGCGCCAGTCGGCCGAGATGTAGCTGGGCAGCCGCAGCGGGGGCGGCAGCGAAGCGATATCCAATCGGGTCCGCAGGCGGAAGTATGGTCGGGCCACGGCGTCCATTTGATCCCGCGTCAGCGGCACCACCACGTCGAGTTGAGACAGCGCGGCGAGCACGCGGTCCACGTCTGGAAAGCTGGTAGCCGGGTCCGGGCCGCCGGTGGTAACGGTGTAACGGCGGCTCAGCGAGCGATGCCTGAGCTGCCGGCTTCCGCCGATCGACCAGATTTCGGCGTCCCACAGCCAGTCACGCCGCTCGATCAGTTCCAGCTCCCAGACGAACGTCAACGGCACGCCGTTGTGCAACGCGTCCAGCACCGCATCGCTCAAGCGAAGTTCGAGTTGCGCCTGCAGGCGGGCCGAGTCGTGTCCGTGGACCAGATCGAGCTCGACGACTCTCAGCGACGCCGGCGCCGGGCCGGCGTCCAGGTCGCAAGCGCCCAGGGCGATGACGCTCGCCAGTAGCGCGGCCGCCAAACTGCCGGACGGTGGTCCGGGTGCCGGCTCAGCGCTTTTCGAGCAGAGCATAATAGAAACCGTCCGCATCGTTTTCTCCCGGCAGGATCTGCCTGCCGTGACACACTGCGCGCCCCCATTGTGCCTCGATCGGCAGCTCGGCGGCGTCGCCATGGGCCGCCAGAAACGCACCGACCTGACGCTGGTTTTCCTCCGGCAGCACCGAGCAGGTCGCGTACAGCAGTCGCCCCCCGCGGGCCAGCATCGGCCACACGGTCTCGAACAGTTCGCGCTGGATCGCGGCCAGCGCGCCGATGTCCGCCGGCCGACGCAGCCACTTGATATCGGGATGGCGCCGAATCACTCCGCTGGCCGAACACGGTGCATCGAGCAGGATGCGTTCAAAGCGGCGGCCGTCCCACCAGCTTCCGGCGGCGACGTCGGCGACGACCACCCGGGCCTGCAGTCCGAGGCGCTGCAACGTTTCGCCAATGCGCTCGGCGCGGCTCGGATCGAGGTCGACCGCGGTCAGATCGAGATCCGGACACAGCTCGAGCACGTGTGCCGTCTTGCCGCCCGGAGCGGCGCAGGCGTCAAGCACCCGATCTCCAGCACGGGCGCCGAGCAGGGGCGCGGCGAGCTGCGCCGCCAAATCCTGCACCGACACTTCTCCGGCGGCAAAGCCGGGCAGGCGCTCCACCGCCCGCGGCTTTTCCAGTTTCAGGGCGTGCCGCGACCAGGGGTCGGGCATCGCCGCGATGCCGGCGGCGTCGAGTCGCTGTCGGTAGCCCGGCACGTCGGTGCGGGTCGCGTTGACCCGCAGCCACAGCGGACCCTGCTCGTTATTCGCGGCGATGACCGATCGGTAGTCGTCGGGCCAGGCGGCGCGCAACGCCTCGATCAGCCAGTCCGGGTGCAGCAGGCGCTCCTCGTCGGAGAGGTCGTCGGCCGCGCGCGGCTTGCCCCCCCGCTGGTAAGTGCGCAGCACCGCGTTGACCAGCCCGGCCGCCCAGGGCTTGCCCAGGGTTCGGGCCGCGGCGACGGCTCCGTGGAGGACCGCGTGATCGGCCGTGCGCATCCAGCCAAGTTCGTAGATGGCCGCCAGCAGCAGCGCCTCGAGGTCGGCGTCGCGGCTCTTCAACGGCTTTTCCAGCAGCCCGGCCAGCAGCCGCCGCAGCAGCGGCAACTGTCGCAACACCCCGTAACAAATCGCCTGCGCGCGAGCCCGATCGGCAGCGTTCCTCTCGGCAGGCAGGGCTCGCGTCAGCGAGCGGCCCTCGGCCAGGACCCGCTGCAGCGCGCGCGCGGTGCCCGCGCGCGAATCAGCATCCCGGAGGCGATTCAAATCGCTCACCCGCCTCGAGCGCGCGCGAGTTCAGGTAATCGGCGACCGCCATCCGGCGGCCGCCAGCGCGCTGCACGTGCTCGACCCGCAGTACCCCGGCGCCGGGCGCCACCTCAATGCCCTCGGGTCCCGCGGTCAGGATTTCACCGGGCGCCGCCGCGGTCGGGCGGTCCAGCGCGCTGGCCTGCCAGATTCTCAGACGCTCGCGGCCGAGAAACGCCACTGCCACCGGCCACGGATCGAACGCCCGAACCTGGCGGGCCAAAACCGCTGCCTCGCGGCGCCAGTCCAGCGGGGCCTCGTCCTTGCTGATCTTGGGAGCGTGAGTCACGCCGGCCTCAGGCTGCGCCCGCGGCGCCAGCTCGGACCGCCGTTGGATGGTCTCGAGCAGCAACTTGGCGCCCATCGCGCCGAGCCGCTCGGACAGCGCGCCGGCCGTTTCTCCGGGCTCGATATCCGTGCGCCGACACGCCAGCACCGGACCGGTGTCCAATCCCGGGTCCATTTGCATGATGCACACGCCGGTTTCCGGATCGCCGGCCAGGATGGCCCGCTGGATCGGGGCCGCGCCACGCCAGCGGGGCAGCAGCGAGGCGTGAATATTCCAGCAGCCCAGCGCCGGTATCTCGAGCACCGCCGGCGGCAGTAGCAGGCCGTAGGCGACCACCACCATCAGCTCCGGACGTAATTCGGCGAGTTGCCGCACCGGCTCCGGATCGCGCAAGGTCAGCGGCTGAAATACGGGGATACCCGCCTCGAGCGCAACGCGCTTGACCGGTGAGGCGGTCAGCTTGCGACCGCGGCCAGCGGCGCGATCGGGCTGGGTTAACACGCCGATGACTCGCTGCCCGGCTTCGATCAGCCCGCGCAGGGCGGGCACCGAAAATTCCGGGGTGCCGGCGAATACGATCCTCAAACTTGCTGGTTCCCGAGAGGCCCGCCGCGGCTGCGGGCGGTGAAACTCATGCCATTTGCGGGCTACGCTACTTCTTTGGCGCGCCGCTGCTTTTCCAGCTTCTTGCGCACGCGCTGGCGCTTCAGCGGCGACAAATAGTCGACGAACAGTTTGCCTTCGAGATGGTCGAGCTCGTGCTGGATGCAGACCGCGAGCAGGCCCTCGGCTTCGAATTCACGAGGCTCACCGGCGCGGTCGAGCGTGGCGACGCGGATTGAATCGGCCCGCTCGACCTTGGCGTAAATCCCGGGCACCGATAAGCAGCCCTCCTCGCAGATCTGGTTGCCTTGTCGGTCGAGGATCCGGGGGTTGATCAGACACAGCGGCGCGTCCCGCTCTTCGGATACGTCCAGCACCACGATCCGGCGGTGCACGTTCACCTGAGTCGCGGCCAGGCCAATCCCCGGCGCGGCGTACATGGTGTCGAACATGTCGTCGATGAGCTGACGCACGGCGTCGTCCACGCGCGTCACCGCCTTCGCCTTGGTACGAAGCCGCGGGTCGGGGAATTCGAGAATCTCTAGTTGCGCCATGGAATATTCAGTTCTTTGAACCAGCTCTCATATTTGTGCGCTCAACTCCTTTTTAAAGTATAAAGCATAGAATTTGTTTGCTGGGGCGAGTTTTTCCGCTACACTAAAGTCCCCGGAGAATCAACCAATTGGCTGCCATGTTTAAACCGATACTTGCAATTCTGGCCGGAATTCTCTGTTGCGCAAGCGCGTTCGCGCAGGTCGAGCTGCGGGCCGACCATCCGGATCGATACGTCGTGGTCAAGGGGGATACGCTGTGGGACATCTCCGCCCGATTCCTGTCTAAGCCGTGGTTGTGGCCGGAAATATGGCAGGTCAACCCGCAGATCGAAAACCCACATTTGATCTATCCGGGGGATGAGATCAGCCTGGTCTACATCGACGGGGAGCCCCGGCTCACGGTTCGACGAGGGGTGAAACTGTCGCCGCGGGTGCGCGCCACGCCGCGAGCCGATGCGATCCAGCCGATCAATCTCCAGGATATTCGCCATTACCTGGACAAGCGCACCGTGCTGGACGACGATCAGATCGATGATCTGCCCTACGTGCTGGCGCTGCAGGAATCGACCCTGACCGCCATCGCCGGCCAGCGCATCTACGTGCGCGGGCTCGAACAGGCCCAGCCCGGCGAGACCTACGCGGTGGTCCGCCCGACCGTCGTGTTCCGCGAGCTGCCGCACGGCATCCCGTGGGACGACCCGGACGAATACATCCCCGATACCAAACCGTGGGCGTACCCGGCGGAGCCGTCGATCAGCGACGGCGTGGCCAGGTTCTGGCACGACGTGGTGCTGAATCGCTATACCAAGCACATCCGCATTCTCGGACACGAGGTCATCCAAACCGGCGTAGCCGAAGTCACCGCGGCCGGCGACCCGGCCACCCTGCTGCTGGTCAGCAGCGATCAGGAGGTCATGGCCGGCGACCTGGTGATTCCCGTGTTTACCGCCGATTATGATCTGGAATATTTCCCGCACGCACCGGCCGCGGTCCCCGAGTCGGCGCAGGTGATCGCGCTGAGCCGGGCGCTGTTCGGCTCCGGCCCCAACCAGGTGGTCGCGATCAACAAGGGTCGGGCCGACGGCATCGAGCACGGGCATGTGTTCGCGACCTACCGGCCGGGACCGGTCGTCAGAGACGAGGTCAAATATCCGCTTTCGGATACCAAGACCTATTTCTCCCCCAAGCGTCGGCGCGAGGCTACGGTCAAGCTGCCGGACGAATACAGTTCGCACATCATGGTCTTCAAGACCCACGAACGGGTCAGTTACGGTCTGATCATGCGCGGCACCCAGCCGGTCAAAGTTCTCGACGTCCTCAAGATGCCCTAGCCAAGGGCCCATCTTTTGCTCTTCGCTCGCGGTCCGCGCGTTGCGTGCGGACGCGACCTTCGGCTAGCATGAATTTCACCGAGGCAGATACCGGCTGCGGTCAGCGAGACCGCGGCTCGACGACGACATGAGAGAGCTCAGGGAATGGCTCATTCTCATCCGGACGCCAGGCCTGGGAATCAACCGCCTCCATTCGCTGCTCGCAGAGTTCGGGACACCGGCTCAACTGGTCGGCGCGCCGCCGGGCAAGCTCAAGCAGCGAGGCATTTCGGGCGCGGCACTGGCCCACCTGGCGTCGCCGGATGAAGCGCTGATCGAGCGCGACGCCCGCTGGCTGGAGCAGCCGGATCACGCGCTGATCGTCTGTGATGATCCCGACTATCCACCCCAGCTCAAGGAGATCGCCGGGGCGCCGCCGGCGCTGTTCGTGATCGGCAATCCGGCGGTTCTATGGCTGCCGCAGCTGGCGGTGGTGGGCTCTCGCCAGCCCACCCAGGGCGGTCTGCTCAACGCGCGCGCTTTTACCGAAGCCCTGGCCCGCGAAGGCTTGATCATCACCAGCGGCCTGGCTTTGGGCATCGACGGCGCTGCCCACTCAGCGGCGCTCGAGGCCGGGTCGCCGACGGTCGCCGTTGCCGCCACCGGTCTGGATCGGGTCTATCCGGCCCGCCATCGCGAGCTCGCGCAACGGATTGCCGACAGCGGTGCGCTGGTCTCCGAATTTCCGCCGGGCACGCCGCCAAAGCGGTACCATTTTCCGCGCCGCAACCGGATCATCAGCGGCCTGAGCCTCGGCGTCCTGGTGGTCGAGGCCGGAATCAACAGCGGCAGCCTGATCACCGCCCGAATGGCCAGCGAGCAGGGCCGGGACGTGTTTGCCATTCCCGGCTCGATCCATAATCCGCTGTCGCGAGGTTGTCACCGGTTGATCAAGCAGGGTGCCAAGCTGGTCGAAGGTACCGCCGACCTGATCGACGAAATCGCGGGTCGCGCCCGCGCGTTCGCGCGCGAGCAGCAAGTGGATCTGCAGCGACCGGCGCCGGATGTGGAAGCGCCCATTGAAGCTCGAAACCGCCACCCCAACCTACGCTTGGACGACGAATATCAACGACTATTACAGGCCGTCGGGTACGATCCGGTGACCGTGGACGGATTGGTGGAGGCGACCGGATTGACGCCCGAAGCCGTTTCCTCCATGCTCCTGATACTGGAATTGAGCGGTCTCGTTGAGACTGGTCCGGGCGGGTCTTACAGCCGAACCGGCGAGGAAAGCAGATGAAAGAAAACGTCCTGGACGTGCTCATGTACCTGTTTGAGAACTACATGTACGACGAGCCGGAACAGGATCCCGACCGCGAAACCCTGCAGTCCAGCCTGCTGGAAGCAGGGTTCAGCCAGGTCGAAATCAGCAAGGCCTTCGACTGGCTCGACGGGCTCGCCAGTCAGAGCCGGCTGCCGCAGACCCCACGCCACTCGGAAGGCCCGGTGCGGATCTACTCCGACTTCGAACACGAACGCCTCGATACCGCGTGCCGCGGTTTCCTGACGTTTCTCGAAAACGCCGGGGTGCTGGATTCGGCCCGCCGGGAGCTGGTCATCGATCGGGTGATGGCGCTCGAGTCCGAGGAGGTCGATCTGGACGATTTGAAATGGATCGTGCTGATGGTGCTGTTCAATCAGCCGGGCCAGGAAGCCAATTACGCCTGGATGGAAAATTTCATTTTCGACAATCGCCCGGAATCGCGTCACTGACGCGAGTCGCGTACGACCGTCCCCAAACCGAGAGCCTGATGTCTTCCAATCTGCTTATCGTCGAGTCCCCGGCCAAAGCCAAAACAATCAACAAATACCTCGGCAAGGACTTCGTTGTGATGGCCTCCTACGGCCACGTTCGCGATTTGGTGCCGCGCGACGGGGCGGTCGATCCGGCCGACGATTTTGCGGTGGCCTATGAACTCATCGACAAGAACGCGCGTCACATCGAGGCCATCACCAAGGCAATGCGCAAGGCCGACGCGATCTACCTGGCGACCGACCTGGATCGCGAGGGCGAGGCCATTTCCTGGCACGTGTACGAAATCCTGAAGGAACGCGGCGTCATCGACGGCAAACCGGTCCACCGGGTGGTGTTCGGCGAGATCACGCCGCGCGCGATCAAGGAAGCGGTCGCCAATCCGCGCGAGATCTCGATGGACCTGGTCAACGCCCAGCAGGCTCGGCGGGCGCTCGACTACCTGGTCGGGTTCAACCTGTCGCCGCTGTTGTGGAAGAAAGTCCGGCGCGGACTGTCGGCCGGGCGGGTGCAGACCCCGGCGCTACGCATGATCGTGGAGCGCGAGGAGGAAATCGAGCGCTTCGAGCCGCGCGAGTACTGGACCATCGAGGCCGATCTGCAAAAGGACGATCAGCCGTTCGCGTCCAAGCTAATCGAGTACCAGGGTCGCAAGCTCGAACAGTTCGACATCGCCAGCGAGGACCAGGCCACGGCGATCCGCAAAGAACTGATCGCCGCCGCCGGCGGCCAGCTCGAAATCGCCGATCTGACGACCCGCCAGCGCAAGCGTCGTCCGCCACCGCCGTTTATCACCTCGACCCTGCAGCAGGAGGCGGTCACCAAGCTGCGCTTTTCGGCGTCCAAGGCGATGCGCGTCGCCCAGCAGCTCTACGAGGGGATCGACATCGGCGGCCAGACCCAGGGCCTGATCACCTATATGCGCACCGACTCGGTGTCACTGTCGGGTGAGGCGATGGACGACCTGCGCGCGCTCATCGCCGCCGATTACGGGCCCGAAAAGCTGCCCGAGCGACCCAATTTCTACAAGACCAAGTCCAAGAGCGCGCAAGAAGCGCACGAGGCGATCCGCCCGACCGTGGCGGCCAACCGGCCGGACAAGCTCAAGGCGCACTTGAGTTCCGATCAGTACCGGCTGTACGTGCTGATTTGGAACCGCACCGTCGCCTGCCAGATGAAGCCCGCGCTGTTCAACATCGTGTCGGCCACGATGGCCTGCGGCGAGGGCAACAATTTTCGCGCCAGCGGCTCGACCGTTATCGATCCGGGTTATCTCGTGGTGTACGAGGAAGGCCGCAAGGACAAGTCGGCGCCACCGAAACTGCCGCCCCTGGAGAAGGGCGAGCGGGTCGATCTGACCGAGATTCGCAGCGAGCAGCATTTCACCGAGCCGCCGCCGCGCTATTCCGAGGCCAGTCTGGTCAAGGCGCTGGAAGAGCACGGCATCGGGCGCCCGTCGACCTACGCCGCGATCATCGCCACGCTGCTGAATCGCGAATACGTGGAGCTGGAGAAGCGGCGATTCGCGCCGACCGACGTCGGCCGCGTGGTCAGCAAATTCCTCGGCGAGCATTTCAGCCGCTACGTCGACTACGACTTCACGGCCCGGATGGAGGACGCGTTGGACGCGATCTCGCGCGGCGAGCGCGAATGGGTGCCGTTGATGCACCAATTCTGGGAGCCGTTCTCGGCGCTGGTAAAAGACAAGGAAGAGTCGGTGACCCGCGCCGACGTCATGCAGGGCCGGGAGCTGGGCACCGATCCCGAAAGCGGCCGGCCGATGTCGGTGCGAATGGGCCGCTACGGACCCTACGTCCAGATTGGCACCAAGGACGACGACGAAAAACCGCGCTTTGCCGGGCTGCGCCCGGGCCAGAAGATGGATCTGATCACGCTGGACGAGGCGCTGGAGCTGTTCAAGCTGCCGCGCGAGCTGGGCGAAACCGCCGACGGCGAGTCGGTGTCGGCCAACATCGGCCGCTACGGCCCGTACGTGAAGTACGGCCCCAAGAGCTTTGTCTCGATCAATCCGCCGGACGATCCTTACACGATCTCGCTCGAGCGGGCGCTCGAACTGGTTGCGGAGAAGAAAAAGGCCGACGCGGAGCGATTGATCAAGTCCTTTGACGGCAGCGAGATCGAGATCTTGCGCGGGCGCTACGGGCCCTACGTGACCGACGGCAAGAAAAACGGCCGCATTCCGAAGGACCGCGAACCCGAGTCGCTGAGCCTGGAGGAGTGCCAGGAGATCATCGCCGCCGCCCCGGCCCGCCGGAAGCGCGGCAGGAAAAAAGGCGGCGGTCGCAAGTCCGCCTGAATCGGCCTGGCCCGTGGCCGCTGCTCGATCGTCGAATCTGTCCGTGGCCGAAGCGGTCGCTGTCCTCAATGACGGCGGCGTGCTGGCCTACCCGACCGAGGCGGTCTACGGACTCGGCTGCGATCCGTGGAACGAGGCCGCGGTCGCCGAGGTTCGGCGCCTGAAGGGCCGCGCCGCGGAGCAGGGCCTGATCGCGCTGGCCGCCGACGCCGAGCAGGTCCGTCCCTGGGTCGAGTGCGACGCGCTGGCGTGGCGGCGCGCGGAGGATACTTGGCCGGGCCCGGTGACCTGGGTATTCGCCGCGGCGGCGGCGCCGGCATGGCTGTGCGCCCAAGACGGCAGCGTCGCGATCCGGGTTACCGCGCACGCGCCGGCGGCCAGGCTGGCGAGCGCGTTCGGCGCGCCGCTGGTATCGACCAGCGCCAACCCGGCCGGACGCCGGCCGGCACGCAGCGAGGCTGAGCTGCGGCGGTACTTCGGTGAGCGCGTCCCGGTTATGGCCGGTCGTCTCGGCGGCTCGAATCGCCCGAGCCAGATTCGGGACGCTCGCTCCGGGCGTGTGCTTCGAAACTGAGGTGGGCTGAATCGACGATGGACGCTACCGCGGTTGAGAAATACCTGACCGGCCTTCAGGCGCAGATCTGCGCCGAATTCGAGGCTCTGGACGATTTCCGATTCCGGACCGAGCGATGGCGGCGCGACGAAGGCGGCGGCGGCGACACACGGGTGCTCGAGGACGGCAGCGTGTTCGAGAAGGCCGGGGTCAATTTCTCGCTGGTCAGCGGGGCCAGCCTGCCGCCGGCGGCCAGCGCGCAGCGGCCCGAACTGGCCGGGCGCGCGTTTACCGCGATGGGCGTTTCGGTGGTCGTTCACCCGCGCAACCCGTATGCCCCGACCTCGCACCTGAACGTGCGCTTTTTCACCGCCGAGAGGGCGGGCGCCGAACCGGTCTGGTGGTTCGGCGGAGGCTTCGATCTGACGCCCTTCTACCCGTTCGACGAAGACGTGGTGCACTGGCACCGCACCGCGCGAGCGGCCTGCGCGGACTTTGGCGCCGAAGTTTATCCGCGCTTCAAGGCCTGGTGCGATGAGTACTTTTTTCTGCGCCATCGCAACGAATGCCGGGGCGTCGGCGGATTGTTCTTCGACGACCTGAACGAATGGCCGTTCGCGCGCAGTTTCGCCTTCATGCGCTCGGTCGGGAATCATTATCTGCCGGCGTACCTGCCGATCCTGAAACGCCGCCGCGGTCACGGCTACGGCGAGCGGGAAGTCGCGTTTCAGCGTCTGCGGCGCGGGCGCTACGTTGAGTTCAACCTGGTCTACGACCGCGGCACATTATTCGGACTGCAGAGTGGCGGGCGGACGGAATCGATTTTGATGTCGCTGCCGCCGCAGGTCAGCTGGGCTTACGACCGGCAGCCGGCGGCAGGTAGCCCGGAAGCGCGCCTGAGCGACTACCTCCAACCCCGCGACTGGCTCAAGGAACTCGCGCGCGAGCAGCGCTAGCACAATCGTCGGCCGACTCACGTAGTAAATTGATCTCACTCGGTAAACGAGCGACACCCAGTGAGACTGGTGCAATATCCAGGCTAGCTGAGTTAGCGACGATCGTCCCAGTCGGCGCCGGTGGGTGGCTTCATCGGCTCCAGCAGCAGCTCGAGGCTGTCGCGGGAAGCGCAATAGCAGTGCGTCGGCTGGCCCATCCGCTCGATGCAAACCGGCGCCTTGGTCATCGAGCAGTCCAGCTTTTGCTGCTTCAAAACGAGGTCCAGTTCTTCCCCCTCCAGCCGCTTGCCCGGTTGGGCACACCCGGCGATCAAGGCCAGTGCAAGGCAGCAGGTCACCAATGACTTTTGCATCGCCAAATCCCCGCATCTGTGCGACGGCGGACGGCGCGGTTGGATACGTCACGGCCGTCGCCGTTGCGTTGACGCTCAAGTATACCGCCCTCGGCACGTCCCATGTTGCCGTTCTCCCCGGAATCCGCCCGTTTTCGCGAAGAGCAGGCAGCCAGGCCGCAACCCGGTTCCGGTTCTGCCGGAGGCAAAGAAGGGGCCGGGCGGAGGCCGACCGCGGGACGACGAAAACGCCTTCGATGAGCAGCGACGTATCGGAGCCGGCTCACGGTTACCGTAGACGCGCCCGTCCTTCGGCACGGCACCGGACGGGCCAGGCCCAAGGCGAGTTACGGTTTTCGCGACGCGAAAGAAGTGGCTGGCTTGGGCCGTCCTTCGTTTGACGTAGTCGCCACTCCATCGGTCCGACCCCAGATGAACCCAGGCGCAGGCATGTTGCGGTTTTGCCGCAGGCAAAGAAGCGGCATGCCGGAGCCGGCTCACGATTACCGAAGACGCATGAACAAGAATGCCCCCGGGGGTAAGGGGGCAACCCCCGGGGGCGGATGCGGAAACGGACTTGGGGACGCCGTTTCCTGACTCACTCAGGGAGGGCGGTGAGCCAAGCCTTGCGGCCTACACAATATGACCGGATCCGGGAAAAAAGGTTTCAGGCGCCGCGCAACATCCGCGCGGCGTAGAAATAAGGTCTTGTTTTGTGAAAGATTTTTTTTGCCATTGTTGCCAGGCCTCGCGCAGGCGCGTGGATGAAGCCTTGACGGAATTATTTTTTCGTTAAATAAATGAGTTAGTGCGCTTCGTTCCAGTTACGGCCGTGGCCGACGTCTACCACCAGTGGCACGCTCAGCTCCGCGGCCGCGGCCATCCGCTTGGCCACCCCCTGGGAGACCTCCTCCAGCACCGCTGAGCGTACCTCCAGCACCAGTTCGTCGTGGACCTGCATCAGCATGACCGCGTCGTCGCCGAAGTCGCGCTCGAGCCAGCGGTCGACCTCGATCATGGCGCGCTTGATGATGTCCGCGGCGGTGCCCTGCATCGGCGCGTTGATCGCCGCCCGTTCGGCCGCCTGGCGCTGCTGATAGTTGCGCGCGTTGATGTTCGGCAGGCGCAATCGGCGCCCGAAAAGGGTCTCTACGAAACCCTCCTCGTGGGCCTGCTCGCGGGTGCGGTCCATGTATTCCCTGACCCCCGGATAGCGCTCGAAATAACGATCGATGTAGTCCTTGGCCTGGCTCCGCTCGAGGTCTAGCCGGCGCGCTAGGCCGAACGCCGACATGCCGTAGATCAGCCCGAAATTGATGACCTTGGCGGCCCGGCGCTGGTCCGCGGAGACCTCATCCAGGCCGACCCCGAACACCTCGGCCGCGGTCGCGGCGTGAATGTCGCGGTCGTGGCGAAACGCATCGGTCAGGCCCTCGTCGCCGGACAGGTGGGCCATGATCCTGAGTTCGATCTGGGAGTAATCGGCGGCCAGCAGCCGATAGCCTTTCTTCGCGATGAAGGTCTCCCGGATGCGGCGCCCCTCGGCGGTACGGATCGGAATATTCTGCAGATTGGGGTCGTTCGACGACAGCCGCCCGGTTGCGGCAACCGCCTGATGGTACGAGGTGTGAACGCGACCGGTCTCAGGATCGATCTGCGCCGGCAGCTTGTCGGTATAGGTCGATTTCAGCTTGGCCAGCTGGCGGTGATCCATGATCAGGCGCGGCAGCGGGTATTTTCGCGCGAGCTGTTCGAGCACGTCCTCGGCGGTCGACGGCTGGCCCTTGGGGGTCTTGCGTATCACCGGCAGGTTCTGCTCCTCGAACAACAGTTCCTGGAGCTGCTTTGGCGAACCCAGATTGAACTCGCGCCCCGCCTCCTTGTACGCCTCGGCCTCGATCTCGGTCATCCGCTCGGCGAACTCTTCGCTCAAAGAGCCAAGCAGCTCGTCGTCGACCAGGACCCCGCGCCGCTCGATCCGCGCCAGCACCGGCGCCAGCGGCATCTCGATGGTCTCGAACACGCGCTTGAGGCCCGCCTCTTCGGCGAGTCTAGGCCACAGGACATCGTGCAGCCGCAGCGTCACGTCGGCGTCCTCGGCGGCGTAATCGGCCGCATCCTGAATCGCGACCTCATCGAACGGGATCTCCTTGGCGCCCTTGCCGGCGACGTCCTCGTAGGCGATGGTCTTGCGACCCAGATAGCGCGCCGCCAGCGCGTCCAGGTCGTGGCGGCCGGTGGCGTCAAAGACGTAGGACTCCAGCATCGTGTCGAAGCGCCACCCGGGCACCTCGATGCCGTTGCGGGCCAGCACGATGGCGTCGTACTTGAAGTGTTGGCCGATCCGCTCGATAAGCGGGTCCTCGAGCAGCGGCTTGAGCTTTGCCAGCACGGTCTCGACCGGGAGCTGCTCGCCGGCGTCGGGCGCCGAGTGCCCGATCGGGACGTAGGCCGCGCGGCCCGGCTCGTGCGCGAACGAGATCCCGACCAACTCGGCGCGCATCGGGTCGCGCGCGGTGGTTTCCAGATCGATCGAAAAACGGCCCGCGGCTGCCAGCGCGTCGACCCAGCGATCGAGCGCTTCGCTATCCCGGACCACGTCGACCTCGGTGCGCTCGGCCTCGACGTCCGCTGCAGCCGGCCCCAGATCGGCCAACCAGGAGCCGAACTCGAACCGCGTGAACATCTCCCGGAGGCGGTCGTCGTCCGCCGGAGAGGGCATCAAATCGCCCGGGGTTTTCTCGAGATCGACGTCGGTCTTGATCGTGACCAGCTCGCGTGAAAGCGGCAGCGCATCGAGGGTGGCACGCAGGTTCTCGCCGACTTTCCCGCCGATGTCCCCGGCGTGTTCGATGACACCGTCGAGGTCGCCGTACGTTTTGAGCCATTTGGCCGCGGTCTTCGGCCCGCACTTCGGCACGCCGGGCACATTGTCGGCGCTGTCCCCGACCAGCGCCAGGTAGTCGACCATCCGCTCCGGCGGCACGCCGAATTTCTCCTCGACACCGGAGACATCCAGCGTCGTGTGGCTCATCGTGTTGATCAGGGTCACACCGGGGCCGACCAGTTGTGCCAGGTCCTTGTCCGAGGTCGAGACGACGACCTCGTGACCGGCCTCGCGGGCCTGACGAACCAGCGTGCCGATGACGTCGTCGGCCTCGACGTCCGGAACGCTCAACAGCGGCAGGCCCAGGGCCTCGATCAGCTCCAGCAGCGGCTTGATCTGGACCCGGAGGTCGTCCGGCATCGGCGGGCGGGTCGCCTTGTACTCCGGGTACAGGTCGTGGCGG
>JBFGYD010000008.1:0-15003 GCA_041587615.1 Lysobacterales bacterium | reverse complement strand
CCTCTTGTTGACGGCGGCAAGCTATGGCATCGACGTTACAGAATTATGACGCGATCATGCGCTCGGCGATCGGCCGGGGATGTTGGCGACGGGAAGTTGGCATTTCCCATCCGGGGGCATCCGGGAATCGACCCAATCCCTCCTTCAGTGGGCTTGCCGGATGCGAAACACAACGGCTTCCGGGGTTTCGCGCCAGGGCGCGCCGAAGCGCGCCGCGGCGGCCTCGACGCAGCGCTCGGTGGCGGCCGGCAGACTTCGCGCGCCGTTGACTGCGCCGAGTCTTAGCACCAGGTAGTCGGCCCGGGCCCGACCGGCCAGCAAATCGTCCAGAAAAACGAAGTTTCGGAAGTCCAAACCGGCGGTTGCGGCGTCGAGTTCGCCGTAGAAGCGCGGCGCGCAGACACCGTTGACAAAGCCGATCAGGACCCGCTGCCCGTGCACCCGCTGGTAGCGGTAAAGCGGGTTCCAGAACGACTCCAGGTGCCACGGAGCCTCGACAATGACCGCATTCCCGTCCGGATGGGCTTGTGCAATTTCGCGATAAAAATCCTCGACCGGAACGGCGTCCAGGATTCGCGCAATGACGTTGCGCCCACGGTCGTAGTCGAACTGGTAGCTCAGATGTCCGGTGAACTGGTTGTAGTGCCGGTACCACTCGGGCACCGGGCCCAGCGCGAGGAGCAGCGCGGCGCTCGCGGCCACCCCAAGTGCCTTCGTCGCCGTCGGCCATGGAGAGAGCCTTGCCGCGCGTTCGATGAGCCCATTGAGCCCGATCGCCACCAGCGCCAGATAGAACGGCAGCAGACCGATCAGGTAACGCGCCAGCACCAGTCCGTGCTTGATCCAGGCCGCACCGGTCACGACGACGCACAGCGAGCCGACGCTGGCCACCAGCAGCACAAATCGCGCAAATCCATCGTCACGTCGCCACAGCATGACGAACCCGGCCGCGGCCACCAGCGCCGTCAGCGCCACCAGCACAGTGCTGCCCAGGCCGGAGAAAAGTGACAGCGCCACGCCGACCGTCCCCGGGCTCACCGCGTGGCTGCTGGCCTTGGTCAGTAACGAGATTGCATCGTGGTAGAGCGGGGTCGCCAGCAGCGCCAGAACCGGCAGTAGCAGCGCCGCGCCCGCCCCCGCGGTCCGCGCCAGCGCCCGCCGATCGCCGCGCCGGCGGGCCACGATCAGGGCGTCCGCTGCGAACCAGAGCAGCGGTGCGCCGGAGATCACGATCGTCAGCGGATTGAGCCAGGCGGCCAGCACCCCGCAGCCGATCCAGCCGGCGCCGTGGCGCCAATGGCCCTCCCGCCACCAGCGCCACGCCAGCGGCAGGGCCAGGCCGATCAGCAGCGCGATCAGCGCGTAGGGGCGGGCGGTGCGGCTAAAGTTGATCAGCAGCGGAGAGATCGCGATCAGGGTCGCCAGAATCAAAATCTCGGAGCGGTCAAGCCAGCGCCTGAGCGCCAGTGGCACGACGACGACCGTCGCGATTCCAGCCATCAGCGACGGCAGCCGCATGCCCCATTCGCCGAGCCCGATGGTGTTGGCGAGCAGTTCGAAATACAGGGCCATCGGGATGCTGTGGTCCGCGGTCCCGAAATGGCCGAAGATGAACCCGTAGCCGGCGTCGTGGACCACGTTCAGCGCGTGCCACTCGTCGTCGATGATGACCTGATTGCCGAGCCGGAATAGCCGCACGACGGCGCCGGCCAGCGCGATCAGCCCCAGCGCGAGCAGGATGCCGGGAGCTGGCCGCGCCGCCCGCGGACCGTGAACCGGGCTGCCGGCCGATTCAATCAAGCTTCGAGCGCGTGATGCGCTTGAGGAAGTATTCGAGGCTGACCCGCAGGACTCCTAAGCCGTAGCGGATGCTCGGCAGCAGGCGAATCGACGATGCGTCCTCGAAATAGCGGGTCGGACAGCTGACCTCGCCGATCCGGTAACCGCGGGCAAAGATCTGCGCGATGATCTCGTTGTCGAAAATGAAATCGTCCGAGTTCTCGTGATAGGGCACCGCCCTGAGCACCTCGGCCGAGAAGGCGCGATAACCGGTGTGGTACTCGGACAGCTTCTGGCCCAGCATTAGATTTTGGATCAGGGTCAACACGCGGTTGGCCAGGTACTTGTAGCGGGGCATGCCGCCGGCGACCGCGCTGCCACCCAGAATGCGCGAGCCGAGCACCACCGGATAGACGTCGTGGGCGATCAGCGCCGCCATCGCGCTGATCAGCTTCGGGGTGTACTGGTAATCCGGGTGCAGCATCACGACGATATCGGCGCCGAGCTTCAGCGCGGCGTCGTAGCAGGTCTTCTGGTTGGCGCCGTAGCCGAGGTTAGACTCGTGCCGAAGCACATGGGTAAGATCCAGGCGCTGGGCGACCTCCAGGGTTTCGTCGCCGCTGTGGTCGTCGACCAAAATCACCTCGTCGACAATGTCCAGCGGCACCTCGCGGTAGGTCTGTTCCAGCGTCTTTTCGGCATTGTATGCCGGCAAGACGACCACCACCTTCCTGCCGTTGATCACCGGCGTGCCTGTTCGCTACCGACGGCCATCAGCCAGCTTCAGGGTCACGCCGAGTTTTTTCAGATGGGCGCGCTCCTGGCGCAGATCCTCGGCGGTCAGCGGGTGTTGCTCGTTCCAGCCGGGCGGGAGGGTGACGGTCAGCTTTCCGTCGCCTGCCGCCAGCGCGATGCGCGCCGCGTCATCGTCGATGCGGCTGCGGCAGAACAAGACTGCGAGCCGCAGCAGCGCGGTCAGGCGGCGAACCGCCGGTCGGAGGCTTTCGGGCAGCAGCTCGAACGAGCCAGGATTCGGCTTGCGTCGGTGGTTGAGCACGAGCGTGGCGACGATGAGCTGCTCGCGGCGGGAAAAGCCCGGCAGGTCGGTATTGGACAACAGATACGCGCCGTGGCGGTGATAGCCGTGGTGCGAGATGGTCAGCCCGATTTCGTGAAGACCGGCGGCGAACACGAGCCAGTCGACCGATTCGCCCGGGAGTTCCCAGTCGTCCCGGACCTGACCAAAAAAGTCCAGCCCGACGGCCTGCACCCGCTCGCTTTGGGCGATGTCTACGCCGTACTTGCTCTTCAGCGTTGCGACCGTGCCGAGGCGGGGATCGGGGTGCTCGCTGCGCCCGATCAGGTCGTAAAGCAGGCCCTCGCGCAGCGCATATTCGGTGACTCGGATTTCATCGATGTCCAGCACTTCCAGGCAAGCGTCGACGATGGCGGCGCCGCTGGCGAAAACCGGCCGCCGGCGCTCGCTCAGACCCTCGAACTTGAGCTGTTCCACTCGACCGGCCTTGATGACCGCGCGGCGCAGCTTCTCCATCGCCGGCGGCGTAATCCCTCGCTCGCTCCAACCCTGCCCGACGATGACGGCGCGCACCGCCCGCATCGTGCCCGAAGAGCCGAGGACCTCCTGCCAGCCCAGCCCCTTGAGCCCGCTGACGACGCTCTGCAGTTCGACCGCGACCGCCGCCTTGGCCTTGTTCCAGCGCTTCGCGGTCAGCTTGCCGTCGGCGAAAAAATGCTGCGCGACGGCGACGCAGCCAAAAAAAAGGCTCTCGACCTGCAGCGCCCGGAACTCCCGGCCGATGGCCAGCTCGGTGCTGCCGCCCCCGATGTCGATGACGAGGCGCTGCTGGCCCTGTTCCGACACCCCGTGGGCGACGCCCAGGTAGATCAGGCGCGCCTCTTCCTCGCCCGAAATGACCTCGATGCGGTGGCCCAGTGCGGCCTCCATGCGGTCCAGAAATTGCCAGCCGTCGCGCAGCCGTCTGAGCGCGTTGGTGCCGACCGCCACGACATTAGCGCTCGGAATACCGGCCAGGCGTTCACCGAACCGCGCCAGGCAGTCCAGCGCCCGCTGGGCGACCGTCGGATCGAGGCGCCCCTTGGCGTCGACCCCCTCGGCCAGACGAACCATGTCCTTGATCCGGTCGATGACATCCAGAACGCCGTACTCCAGCCGCGCCACGATCAGGTGGAAGCTGTTGGACCCTAAGTCGATCGCGGCGTAGGAGTTGACCGCCGAAGGATCCGGGAGCGGCGAGGCCAGAGGGTCGGCTTCGGACATCGGCTCGCGCTCAGTGGCCGGCCCGCGCGAGCAAGTACTCCCGGGCGCAAGAGCACGGGACCCCGGCGTTGAACTCGATTCGCCCCATTTCACGGTTGACGTACAGATTAAGATCGCGCAGCGTCCGTGGCATCAGATCTTTCCCGGCTTTGCTGGTCAGGGGCGGATTATAAGCCAGGGAGGCTGCGGCGGGACTCCCTGACCCCCGCGGGTGCGGTTCTGCTGGGGGTAGTCGTCGGTGAACAGTGCCCGTCGTCTGCAATCGGGTGGGCACGCGGATTTTGAGAGTACCGGCAGGGGCGCCGGCTAGCGAGTCGCAAACGGGTTCGAACTCGAGCGGTCGCTGAGCGCTCGGCGGTCGCGCTTGCCCTCGCTGGGGTCGTAGCCGTCCTCGCGCTGAATCTCGGCCAGGATCGGGCGGATCTCGGCCACCCGGGCCTCGATGCGCGAGCGCTCGTAGTAGTTCAGGTCCTGGTTTTTCAGGAGTTTCTCGAGGTGGGTCACGGCGTCGTAAACGCGGCCCAGCAGGAACACGTGCTGCGCGTAGGCTTCTTCGGCCCGGACCCACGCGCCGGTGCGGTCGGCGGCGCGCGAATAGAGCATGAACAGGCCGGCGTCGGACTCATGCCGGCTCAGCAGCGGTCGCAGTAACTGCTCGGCCTTGGCCGCGTTGGCGGGCGTGTCGGTGATCAGCAGGCTCTCGGCATAGGCCATCGACGCGGCCAGGTTTCCCGGGAAGCGGGTCAGCAGCCGCTGGTAGCGGTCGTCGGCCTGCTCGTTGAGCCCGGCCTTGAACTCGATTTCGGCCATCGCGAGCTGGATCGGCAGCGATTCCGGGCGCTCCCTGGCGTGGCGGTCGAGCGTTTCGGAGGCGCGGATGCCCTCGTTCATCGCCAGATAGACCAGGCTCAGGCCGTAGTCGTCGGCCGGTTCGGCCACGCCGCGGTCGATGCGGTCCCGGTAGTAGGCGAGCAATTCCCCGGGGCGTTTAGCGGTCAGCACCCGCAATCGTTCGCGGATGAAATAGAACTCCTCCGGGCTGTGTTCGGGGTACGGCGTCACCTTGATCTGGGCGGCGCGGTTGCGCGCCTCGGCGATTCGGGTCGTTTCCACCGGATGGGTGCGCAGGAATTCAGGAATTCCCTGGCCGCCGTAGTTGCGCGACAACCGCGCCATCTTGCCGAAAAAGCTGGCCATCCCCTCGGGGTCGTAGCCGGCGGCCGCCAGCGTGTGGATGCCGATTCGGTCGGCTTCGTATTCGTTGTTGCGGGTGAAGCTGATCAACATCTGCTGCAGCAGTCCCTGGCCGCCGACGATGGCGGTTTGCATCGCGTCCGAATCGCCGCCGGCCGCGATCGCCGCGCCGACCATCAGCAGCATCATCGGCAGCGTGACCTTCTGCGCCGATTCGACCGCCCGCGCCAGGTGCCGCTGGGTCACGTGGGCGACCTCATGGGCCAGCACCCCGGCGACTTCGGCTTCGGTCTCGGCGGTCAGCATCAGCTCGCTATGCACCGCGATCACCCCGCCCGGCGCGGCAAAGGCGTTGATCGAGTCGGCTTCCAGCATCAGAAACGTGAATTGCCGTTCCGGCTGGTCCGAGTGGGCGGCCAGACGGTAGCCGAGGTGCTTGATGTAGCCGTCGATCAGCGGATCGTCGACCACGTGCGCCAACCGGTGCAGTTCGCGCACCAGTGCTTCGCCGTAACGGCGCTCGTCGTTTTCGGAAATGATGGTGCCCGCTGAGCTGCCGATGTCGGGCAGTTCGACGTTCGCCGCGCCGGCCACGACGGTCGTTCCGAGCAGCGCCGCCAGGGTAAAGGTCTTCAGGTCCAAAATGGGCACTGTCCAATGGAGTTGCTCATGGGACCACCATAACCAATAGCGGGTTCCGCGGCCACCCGCAGCCCGAGCCGCCTTTGTCGGGTGGTCGGGAGGCGGCGTTGGAATCAAAAAGCGCCCGGCGGGCCGCAGGATCCTAAGGAAAAATTGCGAGATTTCATGAACCTGTAACACATGAGCTTTTAAATGCTGACGATGGCCCATATGATCCGTGGGTGTTTGGGCAGGCAAGTCGTGGAAAGCAAGATACTGATCGTCGAGGATGAACCGGCGATTCGCGAAATGGTGGCGTTTTCGCTGTCGCGGGCCGGAATGACCTGTTCGCAGGCCGCCGACGTGAAAGAGGCCGAACTGGAATTAGTCAAATCGTTGCCCGACCTGGTGCTGCTGGACTGGATGTTGCCGGGAACCAGCGGTATCGACTATGCGAAGCGGCTGCGCCGGGAAGATCTGACCCGGGAGCTGCCGATCATCATGCTCACCGCCCGAGGCGAGGAGGACGACCGCATCCGCGGTCTCGACTGTGGCGCGGACGACTATCTGGTCAAACCGTTTTCCACTCGCGAGCTGATCGCCCGGATCAAGGCGGTATTGCGTCGCAGCTCGCCGTTTCTCGACGACGAAACCGTGTCGGTCGAGGGGCTTACGATAGACATGGCGGCGCACCGGGTGTATGCCGACGAGTCCGCGATCAGCCTGGGTCCCATCGAGTTCAGGCTGTTGTCGTTTCTCGCCACGCATCCGGAACGCGTGTACAGCCGCTCCCAGTTGCTGGACAACGTCTGGGGCGGGGATGTATATGTGGACGAACGCACGGTGGACGTGCACATCCGGCGCGTACGCAAGGCCCTCGAACCTTACGGCTACCAGCGTTTCATCCAGACGGTGCGGGGTGCCGGTTATCGGTTTTCAACGACCGAATGAAATCAACAGACATTTGGGTATTATGGCGACCCGCCCTCTTTCGTCTGGGTGGCCTTCTGCTGGTCGCGCTATTAATCGGTCTGCTGATCGATGCGGTTTTCCCGGCGTTGGCGCTGGCGCTGGCGCTGGCGCTGCTGTGGCATCTCCGCCATCTGTTTCTGCTGGACCGGTGGTTGCTGAACTCGGGCCTCACTGAACCCCCGAAAGGCCGCGGCATCTGGTCGCGGATCGCCGAGGCCGTTTTCGCCCGCACCCGGGAGAGCCAACTGCGACGCCAGCGTCTGGCTTCCATCCTCAAGGAATATCGGGACGCCGCGGATGCCGTGACCGACGGCTTGCTGGTCATGGACGGGAATAACAAAGTCCGTTGGTTCAACCTCGGCGCCGCCGACCTGCTGGGATTGGAGCGGCGCATCGACGTGGGCCAACCGATCGACAGCTTGATTCGGAGCCGAAAAATCCAGGAATGGCTGGTGGTAGACGAACCCGATCCGGACGGAATGCTGACGCCCTCTCCGGTGAACCCCTCCGTGTGGCTGCAGCTTCGGGTGTTCGAGGCAGCTCGAAACTTAAAGATGCTGATCGCAAGAGACGTGACTGAAATGCAGCGGATCGATTCGATGCGCAAGGATTTCGTCGCCAACGTCTCGCACGAGCTGCGCACGCCGCTCACGGTGATCTCGGGATACCTGGAAACGATGCACGACGAAATCGGTCGCGACTGGCTGCCTGTCATCACCACGATGGAGCAGCAATCGTTGCGCATGAAGGCAATCGTCGAGGACCTGCTGACCCTGTCGCGACTGGACTCGGCCAGCGGTCTCGAAGACGAGCGGCCGGTTCCGATCGAGCCCATGCTCCGAGCACTGGTGGCCGAGGCCGAAATGCTGAGCGAGGGGCGTCACCGCATCCACCTTCGCCTGAGCACCGCGGTCGACCTGATGGGTAACGCCAAGGATCTGCGCTCCGCGTTCATGAACCTTTTGTCCAATGCGGTCCGCTACACGCCGGCAGACGGCGAGATCGTGGTCGAATGGCGGGAGAGTGCCGGCGCCGTCGAGTTTTCGGTTCGCGACAACGGAACGGGCATCGCCGCCCGCCACTTACCGCGACTCACCGAGCGCTTTTATCGCGTTTCCACCGACCGGTCCCGCTCAACCGGGGGAACCGGGCTCGGGCTGGCCATCGTCAAGCACGTCCTGTCCCTGCACGGGGCGACGCTCGACATCCTCAGCGAACCCGGTGTCGGCAGCGAATTCATCTGCCGGTTTCCCGCCACGCGTGCCCGCGCGCCGGGAAACTAGTTAAGAAAAAAAAGAATTAGCTCGGATTCGCTGGTTCAGCAGCGCCTGCGGCTCACGCCGTGCTCAATTGCCTGATCAGAGCCCGGAAGTGCTGACGGAAATCCGGGCTAGCCGTAGCGGCCTTCGATGTAGTCCGCGGTTTCCTGGTTCGCCGGGGTCACGAACATCTGGTCGGTGGGAGCGTGCTCGATGACCTTTCCGAGCAGCATGAACACGCATTCCTCGCTGGCGCGACGGGCCTGGGCCATATTGTGGGTCACGATCAGTATCGTATATTGCCCGCGCAGTTCCCAAATCAGCTCTTCGACCGCTTCGGTGCCGTTCGGGTCGAGCGCCGAACACGGCTCGTCCATCAATAGCACCGTCGGTTTCACCGGCAGCAGGCGGGCGATACATAGTTTTTGCTGTTCTTCCAGTGAAAGCTCGGTGGCCTTGCGATCGAGGCGGTCCTTGACCTGATCCCACAGCAACACCTCGCTCAGCGATTGTTCGATAATCTCGTCTTCGACTTGGCGGCTGGATTTCCGGCCGCCCGAATGGATCTTGTGGCCGAAAAGCACGTTTTCGCGAATGGACAGGGGCAGCGGATTGGGGCGCTGAAACACCATCCCGATCTGTTTTCGCACCTGCACCAGCTCCACCTCGGGGTCGTAGACGTTGCGCCCCATGACGTCGATCGATCCGGTGATGCGCACGTAGCCCAGCCGCTCATTGATCCGGTTGACTGAGCGCAACAGCGTCGTCTTGCCACAGCCCGAGGGTCCGATCAGGGAGGTGATGATGCCCTGTTTGACGTCCAGATCGACATCGAACAGCGCCTGAAACGTTCCGTACCAAAGATTCAGCTTGCGCGTGCGGATGGCGACCGCGTCGGTGTCCCGGGTGGTTTGGGCCTGCTGGTTCATCAGCCGAAGCGGCCTTCCACGTAGCTGCGCGTGCGATGATCCTTGACCTCGCCGGTGAACAGCTCCTCGGTCTCGGCGATCTCGACGCATTCGCCGCCGAGGAAAAACGCCGTCCGATCGGCCAGGCGCCGGGCCTGCTGGACCAGATTGGTGACCAGAATGATGGTGATTTCGTGCTTGAGTTCCTTGAGCACGTCCTCGATGCGCATCGTCGTGACCGGGTCCACGGCGATCGAAAACTCGTCCAGCATCAGCAGTTCGGGATCCTGAGACAGGGCCCGCGCAATCGTGAGGCGCTGTTGTTGTCCGCCCGAGAGCAGACTGCCCAGCGACTTGAGCCGGTCCTTGACCTCGTCCCACAGCGCGGCGCGGCGCAGGCAGCGCTCGACGATCACGTCCAGCTCCGACCTTGCCCGCACGCCCCGCAGGCGTGGCGCGAGCGCCACGTTGTCATACACGCTCAGCGGCAGCCCCACTGGCAACGGGAACACCACGCCGATGCGCCGTCTCAGCCGGTAGACGTTGCGCATCCGCCGGATGTCTCGACCGTTGAACACGATCTGGCCGTCCACCCGCATGTTGCTGTTGAAGACGTCCATCCGATTGACGGCTTTCAGGAACGAGGTCTTGCCGGCGTTGGCGGGGCCGATGATGCCGAAGATCTCGTTTTTATAGACGTTCAGGTTTACGCCGCGCAGAATCTGCTTGCCGCCGTAGCCGATGCTCAGCTCCTGCACCGCCAGCTTCGGGGCGGCCTCGTCTCCGCCCGCCGCCATCACCATTTCTTCTTGCCCCGCAGGTACATGCGCAGGGCGATCGACAGGCTGTTCATGATCAGCACCATGGCGATCAGCACCAGGGCGACGCCGAACGGCAGGTGCTCGGGCACCCCCGGCACCTGGGTCGCGACGACGTATAAGTGCAGCGACAGGGCCATGGTCTGGTCAAACACGCTTTGCGGAAGAAATGGCAGGAAGAACGCCGCGCCGGTGAACATGATCGGCGCGGTTTCGCCGGCGGTCCTGGAAACCTCGAGGATCACCCCGGTCAGGATGCCGGTGATGGCATTGGGCAGCACGATGCGGCGGATCGTCTGCCAGCGGGTCGCGCCCATGTTCCAGCAGGCCTCGCGGAAGGCATGCGGCACCGCCTGCAGCGATTCTCGCGTGGCCACGATCACGACCGGCAGGGTCATGATCGCCAGCGTCAGGCTCGCCGCGAGGATGCTGGTGCCGAATTTGAAAAAGAGCACGAACGCGCCGACCCCGAACAGGGCATTCACGATGGACGGGACGCCGGCCAGGTTGATGATGGCCAAATTGATCGCGCGGGTCAGCCAGTTGTCCGGCGCGTACTCGCTCAGATAAATGGCTGCCGCTACGCCGAGCGGAACCGAGGCCAGCAGGGCGACGATGACCAGCCACACGGTTCCGAGCAGCGCGGGAAAGACGCCGCCGGCGGTCATGCCGTTCTTCGGCTGGGTGAACAGGAAGTCGATGGAAATCGCCGGACCGCCCTTGACGATCAACGTGGCGAGGATCAGAAACACCGGAATGATCAGCGCGAGCGTCATCAGACCAAACAGGATGCGAAAGAGGCGCTGCGTGCGCCGGTTTTTTTGATTGAGCTCGGTCTCGGCAAACATATCTACTGCTTCCTGATGCCCCGAACGATCAGGTCGGCGGTCAGGTTGATGATGAACGTGATCACGAACAGGAAAATGCCGATCGCGAACAGCGCCTGATAGTGCGTCGAGCCGACCGCGGTTTCCCCCAGTTCGGTGGCGATGGTGGCGGTCAGCGCCCGGACCGAGTCGAACACGCTGGTGGGGATGTTGATCGCGTGACCGGTGGCCATCAGGACCGCCATGGTTTCGCCAAAGCCGCGCCCGACGCCCAGCAGCACGGCGCCCAGAAGCCCGTTCTTGGCCGCCGGCAGAACCACCTTGGAAATCACCTGCCAGCGGGTCGCGCCCATGGCCTCGGCCGCCTCACGGTATCGATCGGGCACCGCCTTGAGGGCGTCCTCGGCGATCGACGTCATGATCGGAGCGGCCATCAGGCCGAGGATGATGCCGGCGTTGAGAACGTTCAGCCCGACCGGAACATCGAACGTTTCGATGATGATCGGATTCATGATCGACAGCCCGATGAAGCCCCACACGACCGACGGAATGGCCGCCAGCAGTTCCACCGTCACCTTCAGGAGTTCGCGGGTCTTGCCGCGGGCGAATTCGGCGATGAAGATCGCCGCGCCCAGCGAAAACGGGATCGCGACCACCATGGCCAGGCCGGTGACGCTGGCGGTACCGGCGATCAGCGCGAGGATCCCGTAGGTCTCCTTCGTTTCGGACGTCGGGCGCCAGTTCGGCGAGAAGAAAAATTCCTTGAAGTCGAAAGCGTCGGCAACGAAACCGATCCCTTCCTTGGTGATGAAAACAAAGATCCCGATGATGAACACGACCGCCGAGATGCCGCCGATGAACATCAGCACCTGGACCACTTTGTCGAGGTACCAGTCCCAGGTCAGCCGGTCCATGTCGTCCACGGCCGCGGAGACGGTTTTTTCTACGACCGTGGCCAACTCAGTCCGCGTCCTTGCCGACCAGGGTATGCAGTAGCCCCTCGATCTGCGGCATCAGCTCGCGATAGACCGATTCGATGGCCGATTCGTCGCAGTCCCCGGGCGCCTCGGGCAGGGTCCACTCGAGACCGGTGGTGTGGAAGGGCAGCTTGTCGACGTAGTCGCCGAGCGGCCCCTGGAGACTGACCACGACGTCGAACTGCGTGAGGTCGTGAACATCCAGTCCTCGGGTAATGAAATTGCTGGGTGCGCCGCGCTGCTGCAAAAACTCGACCACGCGCGAATCGACGGCCTCGGCCGGCTGAAGCGCGGCGCACTGATACTGACCGCTGTTGTGGAAACGCTTGCGTGCCAGGGCCGCGGCCATCTGCGCGTAGACGCGATTGGTCCGATCCAGGAACAGGATCTGAAACACCCGGGTTCGCTTGACTTCGCCGCTGACGGCAAAAATGGTCTGCTCGCAGATGTTCTTGGCTTGATCGCTGACCCGCTTGAGCAAGCTGAAAACCACGAACGACGCAATCAAGGTGCGCGGGTCGGCGTCGTCATCGGGCTCCATGATGTCGGCGTAGATGTCGTCCATCATGTCCTCGACCCGCTGGGCGATCGGGGTCAGGGCCCGAGCGCCTTCCAGGTTGCCCTCGAGGAAATAATCCATGGCCTGCCGGAGAATCAGTTTGGATTCATCCGCCAGCGTATCCAGCGCCCGGGCCAGCCGCTCCTTGGGCAGCGCCTCGAGCTGCAGGGCCTCGCGGCAAATCGTGACCGCGTAATCGCCGATGCGCTCCAGCGCCACGTTGACGCGAATGGTCGACGAGATTAATCGCAGATGTCCGGCGCTGGGGAGATGTCTGGCGATGAAGGCGTGACAAAGCTGATCGAGATCGCGGGACGCGCGATTGATCGAATAGTCACCCAGCACGGTCGTCGACGTCGCATTCAGATCGTGAGTCCGCAGTGCCTTGACCGCACTGGCAAGCGCCGCCTGCACCTTTTCCGACATCTCGCTGACGCTATCGCGGATGTGGGCGAGATCCTGTTCGAGACGCTCTTCGAAATGGCTCATCGGGCTAACCTCGGCAAGTGACCGTCGCTATCGGATTTTATCCGACCCGTTAACCGCGTGGACCCTCAGTTGCAGTCGACCGCGCGGATCGGCGCGTAGCCCTTGTTCAGGATGATGCACTGACCGTCATCGCTCTTGATCCAGTTCAGGTAATCGGCCAGGGCGCCGGCAGGCTCACCGTTGGTGTACATCAACAGCGGCCGGGCGATGGGATAGCTGCGATCGATGGCGGTCTCCACGGTGGGGCGCACGCAATCGTCATCGGCGCTCCCGATGCAGACCTGCTTGAGGTGATCGGTCGCGTAGGCAAGACCGCTGTAACCAATCGCACACGGGGTTTTCTCGACCAGGTCCACCACGTCCTTGGAGCCGTGCATGTCGCGGGTTCCGAGCCGGTAGTCGCCCTTGTCCAGCACGGCCTCGCGGAAGTAGGCATAGGTTCCGGAGTTGTTCTGCCGGCTGACGACCACGATGGTCTGGTCCCGGCAGCCCGGAACTTCGACGCCGAGGTCGGTCCACGTGGTGGCGGTGCCGCCGTCACCGAAAACCTGCTGCAACTGCTCCTTGGACATCACCTGGATGGGGTTGTCCGCGTGCAGGTACACGGCCAGCGCGTCGAATCCGACCACGTGTTCGATCGGGTTTTGACCAAAGCCCTTGGCCAGGTCGATCTCCTTGTCTTTCATGGATCGGCTCGAGTTGGCGATGTCTACCGTGCCGTTGATCAGCGCGGCGATACCGGTTCCCGAGCCGCCGCCGCTCACCGCAACCACGACGTTCGGGTCGACGTCCTGATAAGCTTCCGCCCAAGCCTGGGCCACGTTCACCAGCGTGTCCGATCCTTTGTTCTGGATCACATTGCGCCGCTCGCCGCCGCCGCAGCCGGCCGCCAGCAGCACGATCGTAGAGAGGCCCGCAAGCCCGATACCCGCCTTTGATTTCACCTGTTTTCCTGATCTTGACAACCGCGTTGCGCGGAGATTCCGGGCACTGTAATACAGCAATATGACAGATTTGTGACAGCTCGGAGAAAAGCCGAACAGATTGGTGTCGCGAGGCCGCTCGCTTCGCATCTGCCTTTGACCATCAAGCTGGACTCCGCCGGTTCGGGCTCCTATATTCAACGGCCCCTCATCGCCTTGGCAGTGATGGGCAGGATGACCTTCGGAGAATACCCGTGGCCGCGATGGGAAAGAAAAAAAGCAAAGAAGAACCCCTGCCTCGAAGCGGCTACACGCTCAGAATACGCGAGGCGGTGTCCCGAATTGTGGACAGCTTGCCCTCGGACGAACCGCTGGTCGCGGCACGATCGGCGCGGCGGCAGCTCAAAAGGAAGGAAACCAAGCGCGTGGTGCAGAGCGCGCTCGAGCGTCACTTCGCCAAAGTCGAGCTGATGCCGTTGCAGGCGGAGCTCATCAAGCTGCTGCAGCATCTCGAGAGGACTGGCAAGAAGATCATCATCCTTTTTGACGGCAGGGACGCCTCGGGCAAGGGCGGCACCATCCGCCGGGTGGTTCGGTACCTCAACGAGAAGCATTACCGGGTCGTTGCCCTGGGAAAGCCCACCGCCGAGCAAAAGACCGAGCTTCACATGAAGCGGTACATCGAGCAGTTTCCCCATGCTGGCGAAATCGTCCTGTTCGACCGTAGCTGGTACAACCGGGCCCTGGTCGAGCCGGTAATGGGTTTTTGCACGCCGCGCCAATATCGCGACTTCCTGCGCCGCGTTCTCGGCTACGAAGAGCGGATCCTGGCCGATGGAACTACGACTCTGATCAAGCTCTATTTCTCGGTCTCCAAACAAGAGCAGCAGCGTCGCTTCGAGCGTCGCCGCAACGATCCATTGAGACAGTGGAAGCTCAGCGAAGTGGATCTCCAGGCCCAGGCTTTGTGGGACGAGTTTACCGAGAAGAAATACCGGCTATTGCAGAAGACCCACTCGCCCGTGTCGCCGTGGTGGATCGTGCGCTCCGACGTCAAGCATCTCGCCCGCCGCGAGACCCTCAGGTTGATCCTGAAACTCAACCATTACCGCGGGCGCAGCCGGACGATCGACTTCGAGCCGGATCCAGACATCGTGATCCCGGGAGACCGCGAGCTCAAGTACATGATGGCCCAGCGCAAGAAGCACGGCCGCTTCCTGGGTTGATCGGAGCCTGATTACCCCTCGGACTGGCGCAGTCTTTTCTGAAACCGGTTCAGCAGTTTTTTCCTCACCTTCTTCTCGTTGTGCTCGAAGGCCGCGGCCCGACGCTGTTCGGCCGCGTCGATCAGCCGCTCCTGACACCCTCGCTTCCCTTT
>JBFGYD010000007.1:0-15088 GCA_041587615.1 Lysobacterales bacterium | reverse complement strand
CGAGCGTCGGGGGCGGGGGCTTTGCCACCGAGCGACTAGGTCTTCGAAGGGGCGCTGTGGCGCCCCTTCTCTTTTTCGGTAGGGTAAGGTTTTCGATGGGCCGGTCGGAGCGGCGGCTGGAAGCGGTCGTGCCGTGTTATGCGTCGGGGGCGGTGGCTGCGCCACCGAGCGGCTTTTTCCCGGATTTCTCAGCTAGTCGCTTCTGATTCCTGTCAGAGGGGACCGTCAGGAACGATTTCGACATGGGTATCACGGTCAACGTCAGACCGTTCTTCATCCCATAGTCGGAGGGCTCTCCGGCTCCATAGCCGCAGGCGGCGTAGAAGGGTTGGCCGGGCAGGGTGGCGCCGAGTTCGAGGCGGGTGAAGCCGGCGGCGCGGGCGGCCTGTTCGCATCGTTGCAGGATGCGCCGGCCCAGACCCCGGCGGGCGTGTTCCGGGTGCACGAAGAAGGCCCGGATCTTGGCCGCTTCGGTTTTCGGGTCTAAGCGGCGCGGATCGCGACCGGCGATGGCGTCGCTGCCGAACAGCGTCGCGCGAAAACTCCAGCCGCCGCAGGCGACCGGTGCGCCGCCGGATTCGATGACGTAGTAGGTGCCGTCGGCGATCAGCTGGCTGTCGACCCCGAACACGCCGTCGAGGGCGGCCTGCACCTGATCAGTCGAGTAGTGGCCTCGGCTCAGTCCATGGGCCGAGACCGCAATCAGATCGTTGAGCGCGGCGCTGTCGTCGGGTCTCGCCACTCGCTGCGAATAGGCGCCGCGATCGACCCCACCGCTCCGCTGAGCCAACACGATGCCGACCCCGCCCAGGGTCGCGGCCGAGGCCACCAGCAGGCGCAGGGTGACGGGCTCGGCCAGCAGCAGGACCCCGCCAAAGGCCGTTATCGCCGGCACGCTGAGCTGCACCGTCGCCGCCTGGCCCGCGCTAAGTCCGCGAATGGCGCCGTACCACACGACGTAGCCCAGCGCCGACGCCAACGCTCCCGAGGCCGCCGCCAGGGCAAGTCCCGGTGCCGAGAGCGCCGCCCCGTCGGCGAACAGCACGCTGACGATCACGACCAGGGGCACCGAAAAGATGAAGCTGTTTGCGGTGCTGTCGATCGGATCGGCCTGGGTCCGGCCGCGCAGGGAATAGCCGCCCCACGCGATACCGGCGACGGCCATCAGCGCGGCCCCGGTGGGGTCGGGCGCGGCTAGACCCGGGGAGACCAGGTAAACCAGGCCCGCAACCGCCAGCGCCAGCCCGGCCCATGCGAGCGGGCCGAAGCGCTCGCCGGCACGCAGCGCCACCGCGAACATCGTCAGCTGAACCGCGCCGAACAGAATCAACGCCCCGGTGCCAGCGCTGAGCGATCGGTAGGAAAAGGAAAAAAAGACCATGTAGGCGAACAATGTCGTGACCGCGAGCCAGTCGATCGCGACGCGCGGCATCGCCGCCGCTGCCATGCGCCGGCGAAACACGACGATCAACGCCAGCAGCAGGGCGCCCGAGCCGACCCGTACCGTGGTGAAGCTGGCCGCGTCGATGAGCCCCTGGCCCAGCGCAACTCGGCACAGCAGCGAGTTGGCCGCAAAGGCGACCATCGCGCAAGCCGTCAGCGCCAGCGTTCTCGGTTGCATCCCCTATAATCTAGCCGTCAAGCGGAGGGAAAACTCATCATGCCGCCGAAACTGAAGGGCATCGACCACGTTCATGTGTACGTCGCCGACTGGGCGGCCGCCGAGGCCTGGTATCGGCGCGTCCTGGGGTTGTCCCGGGTCGATGCGCTGATGGGCTGGGCGGTCGAGAACGGGCCGCTGACGGTGGAGAACCCCGGGGGCACGGTGCACCTGGCGCTGTTCGAGACGGAGCGCCGGCCGCCGATTTCGACCGTGGCGTTTGGCGCCACCGGCGCTGAATTCCTGGCCTGGAAACGTCACCTCGAGGCCGAGGGACTCAAGCTGAGGCTGGCCGATCACGAACTCGCCTACTCGCTTTACTTCAGCGACCCGGACGGCAACACCTACGAAATCACGACCTACGATCACGGAGCGGTCAGGGCAGCCTTGAGCTGAGCCGGCGCATGCCGCCTCGCCGCTGCGCGTTACGGGCCGGCAATGATCATGGACGGATTGCGCTGTGGCGACTGCACCAGATCGTTCCAGGCGATGACCTCCAGCGAGGACTGATCTTTCCAGCGCAGCGCCTCGACGACGGCCCGGGCCAACTGCAGATCGGTAATCAGTGGAACGCCGGCGTCGACCGCCCGCCGTCGAATCAGGTAGCCGTCCGGCCGGCCGAGCTGGTCGTATTCGCGCGGGATATTGATCACCAGATCGACGCGTTCGGAATCGATCAGGTCGAGCGCGCTCATTGGCTCGTCGGCGGTTTTGGCCACCTCGATGCACTCGATCTCGAGTTCGGCGAGCATCTTGGCCGTTCCCAGCGTGGCGTAAATCGGCAGCCGCAACTCTTCGGCAATGACTTTCGCCTCCTCGGCGAACCAGTATTTGTCCTCGATCCGTCCGAGCGAGAGGAGCACGCCGCGCTTCGGGAAGCGAAAGCCGGTGGCCAGCAGACCGTGCAGCAGCGCCTCGTGGAGATCATGGCCGATGCACCCGACCTCGCCGGTGCTGGCCATTTCGACGCCCAGCATCGGATCGGCTCCGACCAGGCGGGAAAAGGAAAACATCGGCACTTTGACCCCCACGTAGTCGAGGTCGAGGTTGTTGTGAATGATTTCCTGCCTGACCCCCAACATGCGCCGCATGGCCTCGGCGGCGAAGTTGTGGCTGGTGACCTTGGACACGAACGGAAAGCTCCGCGAGGCGCGCAGATTGCACTCGATGACCATGACCGCGTTGTGCTTGGCCAGGAACTGGATGTTGAAAGGGCCGGTGATGGACAGCGCCCTGGCGATCTGGGCGGAGATTTTCTTGATCTTGCGGATGGTCGCGATGTACAGGGTCTGGGGCGGCAGCACCATGGTGGCGTCGCCGCTGTGGACGCCGGCGTTTTCGACGTGCTCGCAGATCGCCCACAGCGTCAGCTCGCCGTGATCGGCCACCGCGTCGATCTCGACCTCACGGGCATGAGTCTCGAACTTCGAAATGACCACCGGATGAGCCGGCGAGACCTGCTTGGCCCGATCGAGGATGCGTTGAAGCTCGTGCGGCTCGTGCGCGACGCTCATGGCCGCGCCGCTCAGCACGTAGCTCGGGCGCACCAGAACCGGAAAGCCGCCCAGCATCGAAACGATCTCGTCGGCTTCGCTGACGTCGGTCACGTGGGCCCATTTCGGCTGGTCGATGCCGAGTTCATCGAGCAGCGCGCTGAACTTGCGTCGGTCCTCGGCCCGGTCGATGTCGTGGGGACTGGTGCCGATGATCGGGACCCCGGCCTCGTGCAGGCGCTTGGCCAGGTTGTTCGGAATCTGTCCCCCCATGCTGACCACCACACCCTCGGGTTTCTCGTGTTCGTAGACGTCGAGCACCCGCTCGAAGCTGATCTCGTCGAACACCAGCTTGTCGCATACGTCGTAGTCGGTGCTGACCGTTTCCGGGTTGTAGTTGAGCATGATGGTCTCGTAGCCGAGCGCGGCGGCGGCTTCGATCGCCTCGACGCAGCACCAGTCGAACTCGACGCTCGATCCGATCCGGTACACGCCCGAGCCGAGGACCATGATCTTCTTTCGTCCGGATGCGGTCACGTCGTTGGTCAGCGCATGGTAGGTCGTGTACAGGTAATTGGTGTCGGCCGGAAACTCCGCCGCCATCGTGTCGATCTGGGCGATGCCGGGCCGGATGTCCTCGGCCAGGCGCTGGGCGTGAATCGAGCCGGCGGGGGCGCCCAGCAGCGCCTCGATCGTGTGGTCGGAAAAGCCCAGTCGCTTGGCCTCCCGGAGCCGATCCGCAGCCAGCGGCGGTGACCCCCGGGACAGGGTTTCATGCATCGCGACGATCGACACAATGGCGTGAAGGAACCAGCGGTCGATGTGGGTCAGTGCGTGGACCTCCTCGACCGACATCCCCTGCTTGAGGGCCTTGGCGACCGCGAAAATTCGTAGCGGAGTCGCTTCCGCCAGCTCGGTTTCGAGATCGTCGAACTCGAACGCGCCGGGGTCCAGGCCGGACACGCCGATATCCAGCATGCGAAGCGCTTTTTGAATGACCTCGGGGAAAGTGCGGCCGATCGCCATGACCTCGCCGACGCTCTTCATCTCGCTGCCGATGCGCGTGCTGGCCCCGTGAAATTTACCCAGGTCCCAGCGCGGCGCCTTGCACACCAGATAATCTAGTGAAGGTTCGAAGAACGCGCTCGTGCGCCGGGTCACCCGGTTGGGGATCTCCGGCAGCGTGTAGCCCAGGGCCAGCTTGGCGGCCACGTAGGCGAGCGCGTAGCCGGTGGCTTTGCTGGCCAGCGCGCTCGATCGGGACAGCCGGGCGTTGACCTCGATGACCCGGTAGTCGGTGCTCTTGGGGTCGAGCGCGAACTGGATGTTGCATTCGCCAACGATGCCCAGATGCCTGACGGTCCGAATCGAAAGCGAGCGAAGCAGCTGGTATTCCTCGTCGTTGAGGGTTTGCGACGGGGCGACGACGATCGACTCGCCGGTATGGATCCCCATCGGGTCCAGGTTTTCCATGTTGCAGACCGTGATGCAGTTGTCGCGGTAGTCCCGAACGACCTCGTATTCGATCTCCTTCCAGTTGCGCAGGCACTCTTCGACCAGCACCTGGGTGATTCCGCCTCCGAAGGCACGCCTCAGCGCCTGGTCGAGGTCGGCCTCGGTCTCGACGATCCCGCTGCCCTTGCCGCCGAGGGCGAACCCGCCGCGCAGCATCAGCGGAAAGCCGATCTTGCGGGAGGCGGCCCTGGCTTCCTCGGCGTTACTGCAGGCCGCGCTCCGCGCCACCTTGACGTTGATCTCGCTCAAGCGCTGAATGAATCGCTCTCGGTCCTCGGTGTCCTGGATCGACGCGATCGGCGTGCCGAGCACGGCGACCTGGTGGCGCTCGAGTTCGCCGCTCCGGTCCAGCTCCAGTCCGCAGTTGAGCGCGGTCTGCCCCCCAAAGGACAATAGCACCGCGTCGGGCCCTTCCTTCTTGATCACCTCCAGGACCAGCTCCGGCGTGACCGCATGGAGATAGATCCGGTCGGCGAGCTTGCTGCTGGTCTGAATCGTGGCGATGTTGGGGTTGACCAGGACCGTGACAATGCCTTCCTCTTTGAGGGCCTTGAGCGCCTGCGAGCCGGAGTAGTCGAATTCGCCGGCTTGGCCAATCTGCAACGCGCCCGAGCCCAGGACCAGGACCTTGCGGGGTTTCTTGGGGAGGTATATGCCGTGCATCGGATCAGTGAATCGACATTGATCCGACCAGGCTCAGAAAATTGTCGAACAGGAAGCCCGTGTCCTTCGGCCCGGGGTTGGCTTCGGGGTGGAACTGAACGCTGAAATGCGGTTTCAGCCGCGAGCGGATGCCCTCGTTGGTCCCGTCATTGAGATTGACGAACCAAGGTTCCCAGCCCTGGGGCAGGGACTCGTCGTCAACCGCGTAGCCGTGGTTCTGGCTGGTGATGAAGCAGCGCCGGGTCAGCAGATCCTGGACCGGCTGGTTGACCCCCCGGTGGCCGTACGGCAGCTTGTAGGTGTCGCCGCCCGCGGCGCGCGCCAGAATCTGGTTGCCGAGACAGATTCCGAAAATCGGCTTGCGGTATGAATCGAGCAGTCCTCGGACTTGAGCCACCAGCGGCTCCAGGTCCTTCGGATCGCCGGGACCGTTCCCGATCATGATCCCGTCGGCCTCGGCCACGGCCTCCGCCAGCGGCAGGTGCCAAGGGATGCGGGTCACGCTGACGCCGCGCTTGAGCAGCGAGCGCACGATGTTGTCCTTTGCACCGACGTCGATCAGCGCGATGTTCAGCTTGCCCCCCGGGTAGACAACGCGCTCCGGCGGGGCCACGAGCCGAAACACTTCCTCGCGCATGTCGACCGATCCGGCCTCGCGCTTGAGTTCGGCGAGCTCCATTTCGGCCGGGCCCAGCCAGCCCCGCATCGTGCCGTGGTGGCGCAGTCGTCGGGTCAGGGCGCGCGTGTCGGGACCGGTGATGGCCGGAACCCCGTCGGAGGAAAGCCATTGTCCGAGCGACCGCACGGCGGCCTGATGGCTGAACTGCGAGCAGTAATTCTGCACGACCAGCCCTTGAACCTGGATTTTTGAAGACTCGTAGGGCGGATCGATCGTGTCGGCGCGGCGCGTGGCGGGGACGCCATAGTTACCGATCAGCGGGTAGGTCGCGATCAAGATCTGGCCGCGGTACGAGGGGTCGGTCAGGATCTCGACATAGCCGGTCATTGCGGTGTTGAACACCACCTCCCCGGCGACCGGTCGCTGCGCGCCAAAGGCCTGGCCCGAAACCTCGGTGCCGTCTTCCAGGACCAGCTTGACGGCCCTCGAAGCCGTCTGCGGATCAATCTGCTTTTTGCTGCGCGTGGTGGTCTCGGGCATAGTTTCGGATACGTCTGAGCGCGGGCCAGGGTCGGAAGCGGCCGAAGCTTAAGGTCCCGATACCACCGGTCGCGAGGCGATCGAGACGCGGGTCTTGAGTTCGCGAATTATTGCACGCCTGGGCCATCAACGTCACCCGCACCGTGTCACCGATGCCCCCGGCGGTTTGCGCCGCCCGTGATCTCGCTTTCTCGTATACTGGGAGTCGATCCGCCGGTGCGCCTCGGGGAGCCCGAAAATCTGCTGTGAGTTCCTCCGTTCATCTTAACGTTCGATCTTTGCTGCTGCTCGCTCCGTTACTTGCGGGCGCCGCCAGCGCACAGATGGCCACGACCCCGGGGGCGGTCACGGCGCCGTTTCCGACCGTGGAGAACATTGCCGTCGAATGGGCCATCAGCGGCGACACCGATCTCGACGGCGTCGTCAGCGTGCGTTATCGGCCCGCCGGTTCGGGCCCCTGGATTGACGGGATGCCGCTGCGCCGGGTCCCGGCCGGCGCCAACGAGGGTTTCAATTGGGGCAACCGGCATTCGGGCAGCGCGTTTGATTTGAGCCCCGGCACCACCTACGAGATCGAACTGACGCTGGACGACCCCGACGGCGGCAACGACCAGCAGATCGTCGTCGCGAGCACCCGCGCGGTACCCGAGCCGATGGCGGGTGCGACGGTGACTCCGGTGACGCCTGTCACGCTGAGCGGCGCCCTGTCTTCGGCCTCGCCGGGAAACATCCTGGAACTTGGACCGGGTGACTACAGCGGCTTTAGGGTCGACGTCAGCGGCAGCGCCGGGATGCCGATCGTAATCCGCGGCACCCCCGGGGCGGTCATCAATGGGGAGGTGAGGTTGTTCTCACGAAAGCACGTGATGCTGGAGCGACTGACCGTCAACGGACGCATCCGCTTCAACGGCTCCGACAACATTTCCGTTGTTAGCTGCCGAGTCAATGCCAGCCCGACTCAATTCAACGGCGACGGCATCGTCGCTCTGCTGCGAGCCGAGAACGCGTACATCGCCGACAACACCGTGATCGGTACCACGGTCTGGGAGGAAAACTCGTTGGGCGCCAGCGGCAACAATCGGGGCGAAGGGATCGCCGTGACCGGGCCCGGGCACGTGATCATGAACAACCTGGTCAGCGGCTTCCGGGACAACATTTCCCTGTTGGAGGAGGGGGAGGCGGTCGACCAGTTCAGCATCGACGTGCTGAACAACGAACTGAGCGAGGCCGCCGACGACGCGGTCGAGGCGGACTTTTGCTTTCACAACTGCCGCATCATGCGCAATCGGGTGACCAACGCATTCATCAGCTTCTCGTCGCAACCGAGCCTGGGCGGGCCCAATTATTTCATCCGCAACGTGGCCTACAACGTGGCCTTCCAGTCGTTCAAGCTGCAACGGGGCAGCGAGGGCGACGTGCTGCTGCACAATACCGTGGTCAAGAACGGCAACGCGTTGGGGATTGCCACCAGCGATCCGGTCTCGCGGCTGTTCACCCGCAACAACCTGCTGATCGGCGGTCCCGGCGGGACGTTCAACGGCTTTAACAGCGGGACCGGCGACGTGATCCGGATCCAGACCCTGGTGACGGCCAACGCGGACCTGAACTTCGACGCGCTCGGCTCGACCACCGGCAACTTCGAGGGCCGTTTCGGGAACACTAATTTCGACAGTCTGGCCGAGCTCCGATCCCAGACGACCGAGACCGACGCGGTCGAGATCGATCTCGGGGTGTTTGCCGATTCGATCGCTTACCCTGCCAATCCATTGACGACGTTCGCCGCGCCGGATCTTCGGCTTCAGAGCGGCGGCGACGCGATCGACGTTGGTGAGGCGATCGGCAACGTCAACTCGGGCTTCGCCGGCGCGGCGCCCGACGCCGGCGCTTACGAATTGGGCGGCCTCTTACCGGAATACGGTCCGCGCCTCGGGCTGATCTTCGCCGACGGTTTCGAGGTTGTTCTTGTGCCTTAGGACTCGAAACCCAGGTCGGCCCAAGCCATGTCGCTTCTTTGCCTGGCGGCAAAACCGCAAAGCGTCCTGGGCCTGGCTGGTCCGGCGCCGAGTACTTTTGGTGGTGGGCTCGAAACCCCGGTCGGCCAAACCACGGGACACCAAAAATGGGACCCTTTTTGCTTTTCTACTCCAGGCGAATGCCGATGAACGTGTCGCCGCCAATGAAGTTGTGACTGACCTCACCGCTCGGAGCCACGCCGACGTAATCGGCGTCGGTGAACAAACGGCACGCGAATCGCTCGGGGCCGGCGCTGCGTGCGCATTCCATCGTGACGCTGCGATCGGGCGAGGCAAAGAACGCAAGACCCGTGTCGGCGCCGCCCGAGGGCGCCTGGGCCAGGTCGGTCACGACGTGCAGCGCGCCGTCGTCAACGTCGGTGAACAGCCAACGGCCGCCCAGATCGGTCATCGTGAACGTCTCCCCGGCGATCGTTCCCTCGGATTCGACCAGGCGCTGGGCGAACGGCCGCAATTCCAACGCACGTCCGGGCTCATCGCCGATGCCCAGAAAAGCCGCCTGATCGCCTTCGAACACCAACTGCACCGGATCGCTCTCGCCCGTTGCCTCGCCGGCGGAGTCGGCCTCGCGGCACAACAGGCAGGGTCCGCCGCCGAATCCGAGGAAATCTCCTTCAAACCGGCCGTTGCTCATTTCGCCCTGGGCCACGCGCCAGGTCGCCACGCCGTTCTCGTCGTAGCTGAAGGCGGCCACGAACAACCGGCTGCCGTGGGCTTCCAACGCGACGCCGTTGCCGTCGAACAGCGGATCCCAGTACATTCCCGATTTCGGAGACACGGCGGCCTTTTCGCCGGGAGCAGCCACGGCAATGTCCAGACGGCCGATCTCGGTGCCGGAGGGGGCTTCGTCCGTGCGAAATACCAGTTCGACCGTTTCTCCGGGCGACACCACCGCGGGGTTGAGTCGGAAGGCGCCAAACGAGCGCTCCAGGTCGGTGACCACGGTAACGCAGGCACCCGGATCAAGGACCAGCGTCAAGATCACCATGCCGCCTCCTTGCAGGGTCTCAAAGGCATCGCCGTTCAGACTGCAGGGGGTGGGGAAGGTGCCCGCGACGCGCACGAAAAACGGCTCATCGGGTGCCGGCGATGGCGGAAACACAGAGATTTCCTGGGCCCACAGCGGGAACGCCACGAAGACCACCAGCGCACCAATCCAAAGCTTGACTCTCATCGGGATCAACTCCCGGATTCAGCGGTTAAACGATTCTCAACCCATTGAATCCAATGCGAATATTGAACGATTCAGCCGCCGCCGTACGCCTCGTAAAGCAGGCGTCGGGGCGTGCTGTTTTTGAACCGCACAACGGGATTTAGTTCTGAATGCGCGCAGTTCAGAGCAGCGTGATCGGCTTGGAACCGTCGTCCGCCGACTTCACGCGGCCGATGACCGCGGCGCGGCGGTAGCCGAGGGCCACCAGCTCCGCCAGGCAAGCGTCGGCTCGCTCTGCCGGTACGCTGGCCAAAAGCCCGCCGGCGGTCTGGGGATCGAAGATCAGGTCCAGGCGGGGATCGCCGGCGCCCGTTGCCCGGTTCGCGATGGCGCGTTCGAGGTGCCGATTCTGCGGCTGCAGTGAGCTGGTAAAGCCTGCGGCCAGGGCATCCAGCGCGCCGTCGAGCGCGGGAACGGCGCGCAGCTCGAGCTCCACTCCGACATCGGAAGACCGGATCATTTCCAGCAGGTGTCCGAGCAGTCCAAAGCCGGTCACGTCGGTGCAGGCGCTGGCTTGCGACGCCTGCAGCGCTCGCGCGGCGTCGCGGCTCGACTGGAGCATCCCGTCGATCGCGGCGTCAATCCAGCGCCCCCTGGCCCGTTGGCGCATATCGGCGGCAAACAGGGTGCCGGTCCCCAGCGCCTTGGTCAGGATCAGCGCCTCGCCGGGCTGCATCCCGTGCTTTCGCAGCATTTGTGTCCGGTCGATCAGTCCGTTCACCGCAAAGCCCAGAAACAGCTCCGCGCCCTCGCTGGTGTGACCGCCGATCAGCGCGCAATCGACCTCGCTCAGCACCTGAACCGCGCCGGTCAGCATTTGGCTGAGCGTGTCCTCGACCTTAGCCTCGATGCCGACGGGAACGCTGGCCAGGGCCAGTGCGGTCTGCGCCTCCGCCCCCATCGCGAAGATATCGCCGAGCGCGTGATTGGCGGCAATCTTGCCGAACAGATAGGGATCGTCGACGATGGCGCGGAAGCCGTCCACGCTCTGAACCAGCACTTTTCCAGCCGGCACCTCGATCGCGGCCGCGTCGTCGGGATGGTCGAGGCCGATGAGCACGTCCGCCCGCTCCGCGGGAGCGAGCCGGCGAATCGCGCGCGCCAGCACCGTGGCGCCGACCTTCGCCCCGCAGCCGCCGCAGCGCATCGCGGTCGAGAGCTCCTCGAGCACCTTCGGCTCCGCCAGGCCCGCCGCCGGGGCCGCCTGCGCGCGCTCCGGCATCCGGGGTAGATCGGCGTAGCGAGCCATGAAACGCCGGTCGATTGAGTCCTTCCAGCGCCACACCCAGCGGCCCTCGGCGGTCCACCACGAGCGGGATGCGACCGCGTATCGATCGCCGGTCGAGATCAGGCTCAGAAACTGCCGTTGCGGCTGAAAGGGTCGGCGCGACCTGCCGCGAAGTGCGGACCGGAGGTTGGAAGCGAGCGGTCGCCCCTGGCGCACCGCGAAGACCCCCGATTTCGGTCGTGGATGCTGGTCGACCGCGGCGATGTCGCCGGCGCCGAACACCCCCGGATGCGAAGTCGACTCCAGGGTCGGCGCGACCCGCATGAACCCGTTTAAGTCCACGGCCAGACCCGAGCCGCCAACCCAGCGGGCGGCCCCCGCCTCCGTCACCCACAGAATCTCATCCAGTGCCACGGTGTTTCCCGCGGGGCCGTGCAACAGCCCCGCGGCGACCGATTCCACCCGGAATTCGAGGTGCAGCACGACCCCGCGCTCGGCCAGGATGCGCCGGAATTTCGCCGCCACCCGGCGATTGTGGGTCGTGAGAATGTCGGATTGATCGGTGATCAGGTGATACTCGAGGTCCGCGCTGCCGCGGCCATCGACCAGCGCCGACAGAGCGTGCTGGATCGCGAGCAGCAGCTCCACGCCGCCGGCGCCGCCGCCCACTACGCCGATGCGGATCCCGCCTGACCGTGCCAGCACCCGTTCGCGCATCCGTTCCCAGTGGGCGACAAAACGGTGGATCGGCTTGACCGGCACCGCGTACTCGTCCGCCCCAGGCACCGAGCGGGTCGCGGGCGCCGAGCCCACGTTGACGGAGACCACGTCGTAGGGCACCGGCGGTCTGCTCCGGCACAGGACTTTTCGGTGCTCGAGGTCCAGCCCAATGACTTCGTCGACGTACAAACGGGCGCCGGCAAAACCGCACAAGGGTCGCAGATCGATGTGCACCTGGTCAAAGTCATAATGACCGGCGATCAGACCCGGCAGCATCCCGGAATAGGGGGTCAGGGCATCACGGCAAATCATCGTGAGCCGCGCGCCCGGGAGCGGCCGCATGCCGAACCGCTTCAGGACCTCCACATGGGTGTGGCCGCCGCCGACCAGGACCAGGTCTTTGACAATGGGGGTGTCGTCGCTTCTCAACGCCGGACTGGGGTGAGGGTCAGTGCTCATTGTCGGACAATCACAACGCGGAGTAAATTTCCCGTCCAAGCGTTCTACGAGTGGCGCTAACGCATCGGCCTGGTGCATGCTAGGAGGGGGGTTCACATTGGAGGAATCATGATTAGAAAATATCTACTTGCAATGCTCGCGATTCTTGTCGCGACGGTCGCGTGCGACCGTGAAGCGGATCGGTTGGCGGCACAGACGCCGGAGCCGGAACCGGAAACCGTCGTGAAGGCAGCCGATGACAGCGGCATGTACATGCGGCTCCCGTACAGCACCGAATCGGAGGAGGCGGGACGCCTGTATCTGGCCGGCTGGGCCGCCACCGAGATGGGCCATAACCAGGAAGCCAACGAATTCTTCGAGCGCGCGGTGGCGGCGGATCCGGAGTTCGCCATGGGCCACCTGATGGTGGCGTTGACCGCCAATTCGACCGAAGAATTTTCATCCAACCTGGCCACAGCGGCCGAGCACGGGGCGGGCGCAACCGAGGGCGAGCGGACGTTGATCGAGGCGTTTCAGAAAGGTTTCGCAAACGACCAGCAGGGTCAACTGGCCGCGGGCGAGGCGCTGGTGAAAATGCATCCCGATTCGCCGCGCGCGTGGCAACTACTGGCCGGCTTCCAGTCCAACCAGAACGACACCACCTCGTCCCGGGCGTCGCTGGAAAAGGCGCTGAGCCTGGACCCCAATCTGGCCTCAACCCACATGCAGTTGGGCAACGACTATTTGTTCCTGGAGCCCAAGGACTTCGAAAAGGCGGCCGCGCATTTTCAAAAAGCGGTCGAGCTGGAGCCCGATGAGCCCAATACGCACGATCTGCTTGGCGACGCCCACCGAGCTCTCGGGGACATGCAGGCGGCCTACGACGACTACACCCGCGCGGCCGAACTCGTGCCCCACCTCGGATCTCCGCTGCAGCAGCGCGGCCACGTCAATTCGTTCCTGGGCAACTACGAGGAAGCCCGCGCGGACTACACCCGCTCGGCCGAATTGGAAGACCTTCGGGGTAGCAACAACGGCCCGTTTTTTCTCGTGTTCAGGAGCTACGTCAGCCTGCACGAAGGAAAGCCGCAAGCGGCGATCGCCGAGCTGAAGCAACTGGCCGCCGAGTCGGATGGCTGGGACATGGAAGGAAAGCTCGACTTCAAGGTCAACGCTTACAACAACATCGCCCAGATCGCGACCCACCAAGGGGACGCTGACGCCGCGGCCGCGGCGATCGCCGAGGCCGCCAAAATGATGCGCCAGCGGGCCGATCAGGTTGGCACCGCGGAGTACCGCAGCGCGCAGGAAGCCAACATCAGCTACCTGGAGGGGATGCTCGCGGCCCGCACCGGCGACCCCGAGGGGGCCAAGGCCAAGGCGGCCGAGTTCGAGCAGCACGTGGCGTCGAACACCAATCCGCGCAAACACGAGCGCATGCACGAGATCCTGGGCATGGCGGCCTTCTACCAGGCCGATTACGCCGCCGCGGTCGAGCACCTGGCGCAGGGCGACGTGGTCAACAACGCGCTGACCAAATACCATCTCGCCGTGGCCAATGACAAAGCCGGCAATGGCGCCGAAGCCGAAAAGCTGTTTGCCGAACTGGCGGTGCTGAACTTCAACAGCGCCGGCTACGCGATGACCCGGAGCGACATCCTGGCGCGCACCGCGTCGGGCTGAGTCGGCTCGAGGGACCTTGATCGACGGGGCGGCCGGCGGGCCGCCTCGCCGAGCCGGCTTTAGCGTCCGCCGTACAAGCGGATCGTGGCCGACTCCCAGCCCGGGCTGCGCGCCTCGTAGTAGAATACGACCTTGCTGATCTGGCGCCGGCCGCCGTTCAAATCCAGCGTCGGTGAGCGGCGATTCTCGCCCACCAGCACGTTCCGCTCGGCGACCTGTTTGTCGCCGTTAGCGAAGTGCACGACCACCCGCTTGATCTCCACCGGGGCGCGCTCCACGCCCAGTTTCAGGCGCCGGAACCAGCCCTCGTCGCGGCCGACGACGATGGTGTCGAACTCGGCTCGGTCGCTGACCACCCGCTTGCCGAGCAGGTGCCAGTTTGGCTTGGCCGCCGCCGGCGCGGCCGCCAGCACCAAAACCGCCAGCGTGAGGGCCCAGATCGATCGATTGACTCCTAGCATGCTCTTCTCCCGTGTCCATCCGGTAGTGATTTTGTTGTCTCGTTACAACGCAAGCAAGCCGCCGGCGTTGACGTTTCGTCAATTGCGTATGGATTCGGGGGCGGTATTGACGATGATAGGAAACCTTTCAACCCGCGTCGTGGATAGGCCGTGAATCGAGTCGAGCGCCTGCTTTCATCGCCGCTGGGCGCGCTGCTGGCGCGGCCCTGGTTTAACCGGGTGGCGTTGCACGCACTCAAGCACTGGTTTTTTCCACTGTCCCGGCTGTGGGGCGCGGCGGATGAGGCGCGCGGCGCAGCCGATCGATTTTTTGAATCGGTGCCGATGACCCCCGACCGGCGAATCGAACCAAGACTGACCCGGGCGTTGGCGCGTTTCGAGCGCCTGCGAGCGGCAGCCGTCCTGGCGGATGAGCGCTGGGAGGCGGCGTTTTTCGGCACGAACGAGCCCGGCGACGCGACGCTTCAGGCGATGGAGAGGGCACGCCTCAACGCCCGGGTGCGGCTGAACCAGGCACGCCGTCATTTTCTGTTTTTGCGGCGCCACCCGGCGGTCCGGCCGGTACGCTGGGAAGTGCCCGCCCCGGTCGAGATCGCGGCGATTTACGCGCGCATGCTGAAAGACCCCGCCGGCCCGTTTGAGGTGCCGGACCCGTTGCCGCCGGTGACCGCATCAAAGAAGTTTCGCGCGGCGTCCGGGCAGGATTACTGGCTCCGCTTTGCCTCGCCGTCGCAGCGGATGAACGACGTAGTCTACGCCCGCGTCCATGAGCCGGTTGGCGTGAGCAACCCGCCGACGTTGATCTTTCTGCACGGCATCGGG
>JBFGYD010000006.1:0-15205 GCA_041587615.1 Lysobacterales bacterium | reverse complement strand
GCAGCCCGGGTAGCCGCACGCGCCGCAGTTCGTGCCGGGCAACATCTCGTGTGCTGCCTCAATGCGAGGGTCCTCGTCGACATGCAGTTTCCTGTGTGCCAGCACCAGCAGGGAGGCGAACACGAAACTCAACGCCGCAAGCGTAGCTACCGCAATGACCATAGCATCGCGCTCACGCCCGCTTGTCGCTGATGGACCGGTTCCATGACCCGCCGATGGTAACCAGCGGCGCGCGGACAGGACATAAGTAGATACCCGGACAGCTTTTGTGGCGAGCCGCCGCGCGCTATTCCGCCTGGATCGTCGGAACGATTTCAAGCAGTTTCTGCAGTCGCGCCTCCGGGTCGGTTTCCTCCAGCATCAGCTGCTTGACCGGGTTGTCCAGCGGCAGCAATTCAGCCAGCCGCGAGCCGACCCAGTCGGCGTCGTCCAGGTCGCCCGGGGTGCGGTCCGGATAGTATTCACCGACGTTCTCGAGCAGTCGTTCCAGCAGCGTGCGCAGCAGCAGGTACTGGGTCGGCAAAGGATGGCGGTCGGGCGGGCCGGGCAGCAGCTCGATCTCTCCAACGATCAGTCCGTTGTCGCGAATGGAGGTGCGATTGATCATGAAACGCTCGCCGCCGGTCGCGCGGATCCCGAGCCGGCCGTCCTCGGTGGTGAAAAAGTCGACGATCGTGGCGGTGGTGCCGATCCGCACCGTGGTCATCGCCGCGCCGGCCTCCCGGCCCTCGAGGATCAGGCAGACCCCGAACGGACTCTCATCGCGCGCGCACTCCTTGACCATCTCCAGATAACGGGTCTCGAAGATGCGCAGTGCCAGCGGCCCGCCCGGAAACAACACCGTGTTGAGCGGAAACAGCGGGATGCTGAGCTCAGTCGCCATCGGTGACCCGTATTTTGGATGGGTCGATTCGGGCCGCGAATCGGCGCGGGGCGCCGTCGAAGCCGCCGTTGCTCATGAACACGATGGTATCGCCCGGGCGCGCCCAGCGCTCGAGACGGACCAGCAGCGCCTCGACGTTGGCCGCGATTCGCAGGGACTCGCCTAGCGGCGCCAGCACCGCCGCGGCATCCCAATTCAGCTCGGGACGAGCCAGCACGACCACCCGGTCGGCGCCTTTCAGCGACGGCGCCAGTTCATCGGCGTGCACGCCGGCGCGCATCGAGTTGCTGCGCGGCTCCAGCGCGACCAACAGCCGGCGGCCGGGCGCCGCCTGGCGCAGCCCCTCGAGGGTCCGCCGGATCGCCGTGGGGTGGTGGGCGAAATCGTCGAAAACGCGGACGTCGCCGGCGTCGCACAGCAGCTCCTGCCGTCGCCGCGGATTCTCGAATTCAACCAGCGCGGCTACCGCTTCGGCGACCGGCACCCCGGCCGCGGCCGCGGCGGCGACCGCCGCGGGCGCGTTGAGCAGGTTGTGCTCGCCGTGCAGTCGCCAGTCGGTGCGGTGGACGCCGCCCCGGGGATCGCGCAATTCGATGCGCGAGCCGTCGGCGGCAGCGAACCCCGCACGCCAGTCCGCCGCGCCGCCGAAAGTCTCAACCGGCGTCCAGCAGCCGCGCGCCAGAACGCGACCGAGTGCCGGCTCGTCCGCGTTGACGATGATCCTGCCGGTCCCCGGGATGGTCCGGACCAGGTGGTGAAACTGGGTTTCGATCGCGGCCAGATCGGCGAAAATGTCGGCGTGATCGTATTCCAGGTTGTTCAGGACCGCGATCCGCGGGCGGTAGTGGACGAACTTGGAGCGCTTGTCGAAAAAAGCGGTGTCATATTCGTCGGCCTCGATCACGAACCAATCGCCGCCGCCCGCGCGCGCCGAGACCTCGAAGTTCCCCGGCACCCCGCCGATCAGGAAACCCGGATCGCGCCCGGCCGCATCCAGGATCCAGGCGGCCATCGCGCTGACCGTCGTCTTCCCGTGGGTGCCAGCCACCGCCAGCACGCGGCGCGAAACCAGAAATTCCTCGGCCAGCCACTGCGGTCCGGAGGCATACGGCAGCCCCGCGTCGAGCACGTGTTCGACCGCCGAGTTGCCGCGCGACAGCGCGTTGCCGACGATCACCAACTCGGTCTGCGCGTCGATGTGCTCGGGGCGATAGCCGTCGCGCAGTTCGATTCCCTGCTCGCGCAACTGGGTGCTCATCGGCGGATAGACGTTCTGGTCCGAACCGCTGACTCGGTGGCCACGGGCGCGCGCGAGCAGGGCCAGTCCGCCCATGAAGGTTCCGCAGATGCCTAGAAAATGAATGTTCACGACGGAAACAGCAGGTATCTGAGCGCGGTGATCAGCGCGAACGCCAGGGTCGCGAACAGGAAGCCCATCGTGAACGAGACCGCCAGCGCGTGGCGGAAGATGTGGGCGTCGATGACGAAGCTCCACACGGTCAGGAACCAGAACGCCAGGTACGCGATCGGATTCAAGGCCTGGTCGTTTTGCACCGCGTTGCTCAGCGACCACAGGATCGGGATGAATACGACCGTCAGCAGCGCGCCGGCGCCGGCGAACGCGGTCCAGGTCTGGCGGAATCTGGACACGAGCCCGCGCCCGCTCAGCAGCGCAAAAACGAACGCAATCGAGGCCGCGGTGCTGACCAGCGGTCGGGCCAGCAGGTCCTCGCCGCCGACCAGGGTTTCGACCCAGACCCCCATCAACACCGAAATCACCACCGCCAGCGCGGTCAGGACGGTCGACGCGGGCAGGTCTTGCGGTCCTTTGCGCAACAGGCAAATGTCCACCAGGCTACCGATCAGCAGGCGGATGGCGCCGGCGCTGTCAGCCCCCATGTCGCGCGAGGTGTGCGTTGGCGGCGGCCGATGGGCTATTATCCCGCGCCCGATCAGCGATGAGTAGCGGGCGATGGAGGCACAGGCCACGGTAGACGCGCGCGGGTTGCTTTGCCCGCAGCCGCTGCTGCTCGCCCGGCAGCGGCTGGCCGGGCTGAGCGCCGGCGAGGTGGTCGAGGTGGTGGCCACCGATCCGCACGCGGAACTCGATTTTGAAGTGTTTTGCGTGCGCAGCGGTCATCAGTTGCTGGCGCGTAGCCATGCCGGGGGCGAATGGCGCTTCTGGATTCGCAAACGCGCGGATGAGGACTAGGACTGGGCCAAAACGCCGAGGATGCGGGTCGAAACCTCATCGACGGTGCCCACTCCGTAAACCTCGGCCAACTGCGAACGTGCGGCGTAGTAGTCGATCACCGGCGCGGTCTGCTCCTCGTAAACCGTCAGCCGGTTGCGCACGGTTTCTGAATCGTCGTCGCTGCGCCCCTCCTCGGCGGCGCGCTTGGCCAGGCGCTCGACGATGCGCTCCGAATCGACGTCGATCTGAATCACTTCGTCCAGCGGCTGGCCGAGTTCGGCCAGCAGCCGGTCCAGCGCCTCTGCCTGAGCCACGTTGCGCGGATAGCCGTCCAGGATGAAGCCGCCGGCCGCGTCCGGTTGTTGCAGGCGCTCCCTGAGCATCTCGAGCACGATCTCGTCGGACACCAGTTCGCCGGCCTCCATCACCGCCTTGGCCTTGCGCCCCAGCGGCGTGCCGGCCTCGACCGCGGCACGCAGCAGCTCGCCGGTGGAGATGTGGGGAATGTTCAGCTTTTGCTTCAGAATCGCGGCCTGGGTGCCTTTGCCGGAACCGGGGCCGCCTAACAGCACGATACGCATTGGATTAGCCCGCATGTTGCATGAGTTTCACTCGACGTTGCGGATGCTTACGCTCCGGCCGGGGATTCGGTACCATGAGCGCCGTTTGAAGGGGCGGTAAGCTACCGCCTGGATTCCGGCAAGTCAAACCACCCAGCGAGGCAACCGGGGACGTCATGGGCTCGAAAAACGCGCTGTATTCACAATCCGGCGGGGTCACCGCGGTGATCAACGCCACCGCCTGCGGCCTGATCCAGACGGCGCGCGTTCACCGCGACCGGATTGGCACCGTGTTCGCGGCTCAAAACGGCATCCTCGGGGCGCTGCGGGAGCGGCTGATCGACACCGCGCAGTTCGACCAGGCGACGATCGCGGCGCTCAAGCACACGCCGGGCGGCGCGTTCGGGTCATGCCGCTACAAGCTCAAGGGACTGGATGAAAACAAGGCCGAATACGAGCGCCTGATTGAGGTGCTGGCGGCGCATGACATCGGCTATTTCTTCTACAACGGCGGCGGCGACTCGGCCGACACCGCCCACAAGGTCTCCCAGATCGGGGACACCCTCGGCTATCCGGTGGTCTGTGTCGGGGTGCCCAAGACCATCGACAACGATCTGCCGATCACCGACAACTGCCCGGGCTTCGGCTCGGTGGCCAAATACGTGGCGGTGTCGATGATGGAGGCCAGCCTCGACGTCGAGTCGATGGCCGAGACTTCCACCAAGGTGTTCGTGATGGAGGTCATGGGCAGACACGCCGGCTGGATCGCGGCCGCCGGCGGGCTCGCCGGGCGCTCACACGACGAGCCGCCACAGGTGATTCTGTTTCCCGAAGTGCCGTTCGACCAATCGAGGTTCCTGGCCCGGGTCAAGGACTCGGTCGAAAGTTACGGCTACTGCTCGATCGTGGTCTCCGAGGGCGTCAAATGGCCTGACGGCAAATTCTTGTCCGACGCTGGCACGCGGGACGCGTTCGGCCACGCCCAGCTCGGCGGCGCCGCGCCGGTCATCGCCAGCCTGGTCAAACAGGAGCTGGGCCACAAATACCACTGGGCGGTGCTCGACTATCTACAGCGCTCGGCCCGGCACCTGGCCTCGCAGACCGACCTGGAGCAGGCTTACGCGATGGGCGCCGCGGCGGTCGAGCTGGCGGTGGCCGGCAAGAACGCGGTGATGCCGATCATCGAGCGAGTCTCCGACGAGCCCTACGAATGGCGCGTGGGCGAGGCGCGCCTGGCCGACGTGGCCAACGTGGAGAAGGAGATGCCGGCCGATTTCATCACCGAAGACGGCTTCGGCATCACCGAGAAGTGCCGCCGCTATCTGCACCCGCTGATCCAGGGCGAAGCCTACCCGCCCTACGAACACGGCCTGCCCGCGTACCGCCGGCTGGAAAACCGGCTGGTGGCCCGCAAGCTGCCCGATTTCGAACCCTGAGCTAGAGAGGGTTGACGCGGTCGGCCGGGCAGCCGCGCTCGAGCCAGTCGCCGAATTCGTCCACCAAGCGGCGGCTTTCGGCCACGACCCGCTTCCAGTAGCGCAGCCGCTCGGCGTCCGGGAAGTTCGCAAAGTCGTGGCGGTCCGGGATCTTGCCGTGGGGCAGCGCGGCGATGAAGTCGTCGCTTGGGTGGATCAGCAGCACGTTGTCCAACAGCGCCGGGCTGAGCCGCCGCCAACGGAGCTGTTTGTCGAACCAGCCGGCCTTGAATGTGCTCGAGAAATGCGGGAACAAGGCGATGCCCCCGGCGCGAGGAAACTCGAGCGGCAGGTGGTAGTCGGTGATCCCGCCGTCACGATAGACGCCGCGCGGGGCGCCGGGGATATCGCGCACGCCGGCCAGCACCAGCGGGATGCTGCCGGAGGCCATCAGCGCCGAACCGACGTTTTCGGTGTTGAGCGGCGTGGTCCCGAGCCGCCAGCCGTGGCGCCGCGCCCACTCGGGCGGCGCGCCGCCGATCGTCATCCGGGGGTCGAGGAACAGGTGACGAACAAACCCGAGCTGCTGCCATTGCGGGTGGATCAGATTGGCCAGCGCCGCGGCCAGCAGCCCGGGCCATAGCACGGGCGCGCGTTCGCTGCGCAGTGGGCCGCGGCAGCGCGCGGTCATAATGGCCAGCCGCAGGCGGGGGTGGTTCAGCAGTCGGGCGGCGCCGTCGGGACCGAGCAGATCGCGCATGATCTCGACCGCGGTGGCGGTGATCTCGGCGCGCCCGGGTCTGGCCGAGTAGCGCTGCCCGAGGTACAGCTCGTAGAACCGCTCGCTGCGCCCGAGCATGCCGGCGGCGAAGCGCCAGGCGCCGATCGAGGAGCCGACCAGGTCCAGCGCGCCGTCCGCCGCGGCCAGCCATCGTTGGAACAGGAAGCGATCCAGTTCCTTGAGCACGAGCCATTTGGCGCCGCCGGCCGCGCCGGCGAGAAGTTTCACGTCGGCTGGGGTCAGACCGTTTCGTTCGATATGTTCCAGCGCGGTCGGGCCGGCGCGCAGTGTCAATGCCATGTGAATCTCACGCAGCAAGCGGGTTAGACTGGCGCGGAGGATAAATGAAATGCGGCGATTGCTGAAAATCACCGGCCGGCTGGCCGCGATGGTGCTGGTGCTGTGGCTGATCTGGCTGGTGTGGCCGGCCGACGAAGACATCGCCGCCGATCGGCGTCGCTCGGACTACCTCGACATGCACGTCCACGTCGCCGGCATCGGGGCCGGCGGCAGCGGCTGTTTCGTCAGCGAGGAGATGCGGAAAAACTTCCGGTTTCCGTTCTTCCTGCGTGCCATGGGGGTCTCGGTTGAGGAGCTGGAATCCGCCGGCGACGCGCTGTTGGTGGAGCGCCTGGTCGAGCGGGTGCGCGAGTCCGCGCGGGTCGGCCAGGCGGTGGTGCTGGCGATGGACGGCGTCGTCGGCGGCGACGGAGAGCTCGATCGCGAGCAGACCGTCGTCTACATCCCCAACGACTACGTCGCCGCCCAGACCGCGCGCTTTGACGAACTGGTGTTCGGAGCCAGCATCAACCCCTACCGGACGGACGCGCTGGCGCGGCTGGAGCGAGTGCACGAGCAGGGGGCCGTGCTGGTCAAATGGATCCCGGCGACCATGCACATCGACCCGGCCGATCCGGAAATCGTGCCGTTCTACCGGCGCATGGCCGAGCTGGATCTGCCGCTGCTGAGCCACGCCGGCCAGGAGCGCTCGTTTCCGAACGCGCGCGATGAGTACAGCGACCCGCTGAAGCTGGAACTGCCGCTGTCGCTGGGGGTAACGGTCATCGCCGCCCATATCGGCACGACGGGTAAGTATGACGACCAGCCGAGCTATGAGCGCCTGCTGCCGCTGTTCGAGCGCCACCCGAACCTGTACTCGGAGATCTCCAGCCTGACCCAGGTCAACAAGCTCGGGTATCTGGGCAAGGCGCTGAAGGTGCGCGGTCTCGAGGAGCGACTGCTGTACGGCAGCGACTGGCCGCTGCAGATGGCGCTTTTGGTGCATCCGCTGTATCACCTCGGACACCTGTCGGTGGGCGAGGCGCGCGCGCTGGCCGGGGTCGACAACGCGTGGGACCGCGACGTCCTCCTGAAGGAGGCTCTGGGGGTCCCCGAGACCGTCTTTCGGCGCAGTCGCGAGTTGTTGCTACAATGAAGTAAGTGAATGCCTCCGGCCCGCCCGGAGCGAGGGGATGTTTTTTTCCGCGCGGCGATGAATCGATCCATATCAGCGGCCGTCCTGATCTCGATCGTGCTCCACGTAGCCGTATTCCTGAACCTGCTGCTCGCGCGCGCGGACCAGCCGCCGCTGGCCGGCGCACCCACGTTGATCAATATCCAGTTCTGGCCACAGGACGATCGGCAGCGCTCGGGCGAGCATTCGCCAGAGCCGTCGTTCGAACCCGCGGACCCGGCCGCGACTCCCACGGCGCCACAACGAGGACCGGCACTGTCCGCCGCGCCGGTCGCCGAGGAGGCGGTAGAAAACGCCGGCAGCCTGCGCGCCACGAGCCCCGCCGAGCCGATCACCGCGGTCAGCGCCGCGCCGCTCGAGGCGCCCGGTGAGGCCGCTCCGGCCACGGCCGCGCAGGGCGAGGGTCTGGCGATCGACCGCTCAAACTTGCTGGCCACGATCCGACCGCGCGCGGTCAAGGTGCCGCCGCGCGCCGAGCGGCTTGATCCCGCCCCCGAAAAGCTGCCGATGTCGCCCACCGAGCAGCGTATGCTGAGCGAGAAATTCAGGCAGTTGAGCGAGGACTACTACCGTTTGGAGCCGGACGCATCGGGCCTTTCGTGGGAGTATCGGGGGCAGCAATATCGAGCCCGGTTCACCCCGGAGCCGGCTGCCGATGAGACCGGGATCGAGCGAGTCTGGGTCGAGATCAGCAGCGAACACGGCGGGGTCACAAAGTCGGCCCGGATGCGCATGAAGCGGCTGGCGTTTTCGAATTTCGCCCAGTTCGTCGACCGCTGGGACCCGGAGGTGCAGATTCACGATGATGAGTTGGACGGGCGTTTTCACACCAACTCGCGGATCCACCTGAGCGCCAGTCGCGAGGCCAGGCCGCGCTTTCTTGGCAAGGTGACGACCAGCTCCCGCGGCATCGACACGAGCGCCTCGAAGCGGCGGGTCAGGCGCGATGAGATTTTCCTCGGCGGGCTGGAGACGGCGGTCGGGAAGATCCGGCTGCCAAAGCGTTACCTGCCGTTTCCGGCCCCCGCCGAGGTCGATCCCGAACAGGTGCGTTCTTTCGACGAGGACACCCGCATCACGTTCTACGCCGACGGCACTTACGGCTGGAAGACGGCCGGCGCGCCCGCCGGCGAGGTCGTGCAGGCGATCCCGGAGGCGCTTTATCTGGTCGGAGCGAAGAAGAAAAAGCTCTATGTAAGCGGCGTCGTCCGCGGCAAGGTGCTGGTTTTTTCCCCCTACCGGATCGTCATCGCCGGGAGTCTGACCTACGCCGAAGACCCGCATCGCAGCCCGGGGGCCGGCGATTACCTGGGCCTGGTCTGCGACCAGACCATCGAGGTCGCGCATCCGAACGTCACCGGGCCCGGCGACCTCGAGATCCACGCCGCGATTTACGCCAAGCGCCGCTTTGCGGTGTCCGGTTACCGCCTGCGGCACCGCGCGATGTTGACCATCTTCGGCAGCCTGACCGCCGGCACGCTGTCGGCGACCGAACCGCGTTTTGCCACTCGAATCCAGTTCGACCAACGGCTCGAGGATGCCCGCCCACCGGGGTTTCCAGTGAGCGACCGCTACGAGTTCGAGCCCTGGGACGGTGAGTGGGAAATCGAACAGGCCATTGAGGGAACCTAGCTTGCAGCCTGTCATCGCGACGACCCCGAACAACTTCGGGGCCGTCAGCAGGGTGCCCCCGGCCAGGACCATTTCCTCAGCGCGCGGCGGCGGTCCGAGCTGAAGCCCGGGAGCCCGCGGCCATCGTTGACATGCGCCCCGGCCGACCCGATGCTGCTGTTTCCGAAGCGGAGCCAACCCGAGGCGTATCGAGCACATGTCAAATTCTCTGAGAGACCTGCCGCCGGTGAGGGGTGCGGATATCCTTGCATCCTCGGTGACCTCGGCGTTGCGGTTGTGGGGCGGGATCAACGCCAGCCCGGCGGCGAAGAAGCCCAAACTGACCCTGCAGTTGTACGAGTTCGAGGGCTGCCCGTTCTGCCGGTTGGTGCGCGAGGGCCTGACCGAACTAGATCTGGACGCGCTGATATATCCCTGCCCGCACGGTGGCAAGCGCTATCGGCCCAAGGTCGCCGAAATGGGCGGCAAGACCCAGTTTCCGTACCTGGTCGACCCGAACACGGGCAAAAGCATGTACGAGTCGCTCGATATCCTGGCCTACCTGTACCGGACCTATGGCAAGCGCCCGCTGCCGTTGAAGTGGCGCCTCGGCCCCCTGCAGCAGCTCGGATCCGCGCTTTCGGCGGTGCCGCGCATGGGTCGCGGCAGCCGGGCGCGGCGCTCGCGCGCGCCGGTTGAGCCGCTTGAGCTTTACAGCTTCGAGGGCAGCCCGTTCGCTCGCCCGGTGCGCGAGCTGTTGTGCGAACTGGAGATCCCGTATCTGCTGCGCAGCGCCGGACGCACCTCGCTGCGCGACTGGGTGCCCCCGCCGCTGCGGGACAAGCTCGACATCCGCGCCGGCGTCGAGCTGGAAAACCGCAAGGTGCTGCTCGAGCGGGCCGGTCGGGTCGCGATTCCCTATCTGGTCGACCCCAACACCGGCACCGAGATGTTCGAGTCCACCGCCATCTGCCAGTACCTGCGCGAGACCTACCAAGCCTAGCGCCGGTTATACTGGCGCGTGCGGGAATCACGATGTCCGGCGGCGACCAAACATTCCAGGATCTCGTTGCTCGCTGGCGAGCCGGCGACGCGCGCGCGGGCGATGCCATCGCCCAGGAAGTCTACGGTCGCCTGCGCGAAATTGCCGGCCGTTATTTTCGGCGAGAGCCTGGCCGGCACACGCTCCAGCCGACGGCCATCCTCAACGACGCCCTGGTCCAGTTGCTGAACCAGCCCGATCCGCAGTGGGAGGACCGTCGACACTTTATCGCCGTGGCCGCGCTGGCCATGCGGCGCGCGCTGGTGGATCACGCGCGCCATAAGAAACAGCTCAAGCGCGGGGGCGCTCAGTGGCGCGTGACCCTGGACGACGCCGCGGAGTCCGCCCGCGGACCGGAACCGGAGTTGATCGACCTGGATCGCGCGCTGGAGAAGCTCACGAAAATCGACCCGCGCAAGGCGGAGCTGGTTCAGCTTCGCTATTTCGCCGGTTTGAGCATCGAGGAGGCGGCGACCCAGCTCGGAGTCAGCGTGGCCACCGCCAATCGCGACTGGCGGCTGGCCAAGGCCTGGTTGTATCGGGCGCTCAATGACGGCTGATTCCACCAGCGGCCGCTGGCAGCAGGTCGATGAGATCTTCACCCGCGTGCTGGACGTGCCGGAGTCCGATCGATCGGACCTGTTGCGGCAGCTTTGCGGCGCCGACGAAAAGCTGACCCAGGAGGTTCGGGCTCTGCTCGCGGCAGATCGAGAGGCCGGCCAATTTCTGGAGCGAACGGCGGTACCCGGAGAGCCCGCGCGCGGGGACCAGCCCGAGACCCGCCGGATCGGCGATTATCGCCTGCTTCGCCTCGTCAGTGAGGGCGGTATGGGCGCGGTCTACCTGGCCGCTCGTGCCGACGAGCTGTACCAGCGCCGGGTCGCGATCAAGCTGATCCGCGCCGCCAGCGACTCCGAGGAGGTCAGGTATCGCTTCCAGGTCGAGCGCCAGATCCTGGCCAACCTGGAACATCCGTACATTGCCCGCCTCTACGACGCCGGGGTCACCGGCGAAGGCTCGCCGTACCTGGTCATGGAATGGATCGCGGGCCGCCCGATCGACGCCTATTGTGACGCCGAGCGCTTGACGGTACGCCAGCGGTTGCGGCTGTTCTGCAAAGTGTGCGAGGCCGTTCAGTTCGCCCACCGCAACCTGCTGGTCCACCGCGACCTGAAGCCGGACAACATCCTGGTCACCGAGGCCGGCGAGCCAAAGCTGTTGGACTTCGGCATCGCCAAGCCCCTGGCGCCCGAGGATTTCGAGCAGGCGGTGCGCCAAACCGCGACCGGAATGGCTCTGATGACGCCGCGCTACGCCAGCCCCGAGCAGGTGCTCGGGCAGCCGGTCACCACCGCCAGCGACGTTTATTCGCTGGGAGTGGTGCTGCATGAGTTGCTGACCGGCAGCCTGCCCTATCGACTGACCCAGCGCTCGGCTCACGAGCTGGCGCAGCAAATTTGCACGGCCGAACCGATGAGCCCGAGCCAGACCATCGCCTACCTCGGTGCCGCGGGTCAGCATGATTCGGGTCGTCATTCGCTCGAGACCATCGGTGATCAGCGGCGAGCCGGAGCGGCGGAACTCAGGCGCAGATTCAGAGGCGATCTGGACACGATCGTGCTCACCGCGCTGCGCAAAGAAGCGGGACGGCGCTATTGGTCGGTGGAACAGTTCGCGCAAGACGTGAGCGACTATCTGCAGGATCTGCCCATCAGCGCCAGACCCGACACCTGGCGCTACCGCACCGGTAAGTTGATTCGGCGCCATCCGCTGGCGATGGCCAGCGGGCTCGTCGCGACGGTGGCTGCCGCCGTCTTCGTGGCAATGCTCGTGCTGCAATCCCGCCAGATCGCCGCGGAGGCTGAGAAGTCGTCGCAGGCGCTCGCGGTGCTGGTGGACGTTTTTAGAGCCTCGGATACCCTGGCCAGCGGCGGGCGCGAGCTCACCGCACGCGAAGTCCTCGATGCCGCCGCCGGGCGGATTGGCGCCGAGCAGGGACGCTCGCCCGAGCTGCAGGCGACCCTGTTCGACGCGATCGGACAGGTGTATTTGAACCTGGGTCTGTTGGCCGAGGCCGAGAAGCTGTTGCTGCGGGCGCAGACCGGCTGGAATGATTTAGGCTTGTCCGGTCAGCGCCTGGCGCGCACTGAGGCGAATCTGGCCCGGCTCAGGCTGGAGCAGGACGATCCGGCCGGGGCCCGCGCGCTGGCGGATCGGGCGGTGGCCGAATTACGGGCGTCTTCCGCTCCCGAGCTGGAACTCGCCGGGGTGCTGAACCTGCTCGGTTCGATTCTCATGCGTTTGGGCGAGCTCGATCCCGCCGAGGCGGCGCACCATGAAGCGCGCGAGGTGTTCGAAGGAGCGGCGGAGGATCAGTCGCTGGCGCTTTCAGAGACCTATAACGCGCTCGGGGCGATCGCGCTGGCCCGGCACCGATACGGGATTGCCAATTCCTTCTATCGTCAATCCTTGGCGTTACTGCTGGAGCGCTACGGCGAGCGCCACCCGCTATATGCCGCGTCGCTGGCGCGCCACGCAGAGGTCCTGCAAGCTCAGGGCGCCGACGCCGAAGCCGAGGGTCTGCTCAGCCGGTCGCTCGAGATTCAGCGGGCCGCACTGGGTCCGAATCACCCCGAGGTCCACGAGGCCATACTGCGTCTCGGGCGTTCGCTGGAGTCTGCCAACCGGCCGGCGGAGGCGGAAGATCTTTATCGAGAGGCGCTGGCGCTTGCCCGCAGCGACAATCGCTCGGCGGCCATGGCCAGCAGTCTACGCGCCCTCGGCCGATTGCTGTCGCGCACCGGTCGCGCCCAGGAGGCCCGCCGCACGCTGGGCGCTGCGGTCGGCCTGCTGGAGGAGAACTTCGGCGCTTCGGACGCACGCATCGCCGGAGCGTTGTCGGAGCTGGCGGAGGCGCAAATCACGCTGGAGGATCTCGCGGCGGCGGCCGCCACGCTGGCGCGCCTGCTGGACATCCTCGGCGTCCAGAGTCCGGTCGATCGTGGGCTGCTCGCGCAAACCCACCTGCAACTCGGCCAGGTGTTTACGATGCAGGGACGCTATCCCGAGGCGCAGGAACACTTCGCCGCCGCGGCGCGGCTCGATGCCAATCGGTGATCGTGTAAAAAAATGATACGAAAAGGCGCAAAACTCCGCATTACCCGGTATAGAGTGCAAATTCGGAGGAGACTAAATGAAACCGGGAGTGCTGATCACTGTGATCGTCGTCGGGCTGGCGCTGACCTGCGGCGGTTGCGCCGAATCCGCCCGGGAGCGGCTGATCGGGACCTGGCAATCGCAGACCCAGCCCCCGTCGGACGCGGCCGGTGCCGGAATGCAACTGGCCCGCAGCGCGCTCAGTCTGGCCTCGGTCCGGCTGGAGCTGCATCCGGACGGAACCGGAACCCGATCTAGTTCGCTGCTCGGCGGCTCGGCGGTCGAGTCTGGCCGATGGCGAGTGGCCGAGGCTGAAGGCGGCCATGCTACATTGGAATTGTCCGCCGACGGGTTCCAGACCTACGAACGCTGGCGCATCGAGTTTTTGGACGACGACCGCTTCAGTACGACCCTGCCGGGCCTTGGCGTGGAACTCGTTTTCGCCCGATCGAACAACCGCGGATAGGAGAGCAATCATGGATCTCAAGAAACTCATCTTGATCGCGTCATTGGCTGCCGGTGCAACCGGTTCGACCGCGGCGGACGACGGGCTTTACGTACAGTTGATTTTTGACGCCAGCGGTTCGATGGCGGGCCGGATCGGCGCGGAGACCAAAATCAATGCGGCGCGGCGGGCGATCGGCTACGTGATCGATTCGCTGCCGCAAGACGATAGCCGGGTCAACGTCGGATTCCGCGTGTTCGGTCACGAGGGCGACAACACCGACCAGGGCCGTTCGGCAAGCTGCCGCAGCAGCGACCTGAAGGTGCCGATGGAATCGGTCAATCAATGGAAGCTGCACGCCGAAGCGGCCGCCTACCAGCCCACTGGCTGGACCCCGATCACGCTGGCACTGACCCAGGCGGGGGGTGATTTCGCGGTCCAAAGCGGGCGGCGCAACGTCGTGGTGCTGGTGACCGACGGCGAGGAGACTTGCTTTGGCGATCCCTGTGCCGCGGCCAGGATGCTCAGCGACTCGGACGCCGCCGTGGTTGCGCACGTGATCGGATTCGGCCTCGACCCGAAGGTGGCGGAGACGCTGAAGTGCGTCGCCGCCAACACCGGTGGCGCTTACGTGGATGCCGGCGACGGCGACGCGCTTGCCGGCCTGATGCTCGGACTCGTCGGCGAGGAGGTGCGCCAGTCCGGCGCCGACTTCGAGTCCGCGGCGGTGCCGGAGAGCGTGGTCGTGCCGGCGGTGAAAATCGACCCGACCGGGGTCTTCGTGGCCGACCTGGTCAAAGTGACCGGCGACGGCGTGAACGTGGCCGATGCGGTCAGCGTCACCGAGCGAGGGGTCGACGTGGCTGGCGCCGTGAGCGTGACCGCGGAAGGCGTCAACGTGGCCGGGATAAAGATCAACACGGCCGGGGCTCCGCCGCCGAGTCAGGCGACGGCCGCCGGGGCGGTCGAGAGACGGCTTTTCGGCACCTGGAAGTCGGTCGCGCCGGCCGGGGGGATAGAGCTCGTCTTCCGGGCGGATGGAACCGGTCGGCGGTCCAGTTCCCTGCTTGGCGCGGGCTCGCTCGAAACGGGTCGCTGGCGGGTCGTGTCCGCCGAAGACGGGAAGGCGACCGTGCAGTTGTCCGAAGACGGGTTTGAAACGTTCGAGATCTGGAATCTCGTATTCACGGCCTCGAATCGGTTCACCACCACCGAGCCGTTCCTCGGGATCGCGCTGGAGTTCGCCAAATCCGCGGCGCCGGCCGACACCGCCACCAGCGCCGAGGACATCGCGGCGGCGGCGGAACGCACCGCGGCCCAGGGCGAGCGGACCGGCGCCGCCGGCGAGGACCTCGGGGCCGAGCTGGAGGCTCTAGGCGAGTCGCTCGGTGCAATGGGTCGCCAATTCGACCCGGAGCGCGCCGGCGGTGGCGCGGTCTACGGAGACATCCTGTCGATCTCGGAATCGGAACGCGGCAAGGTGATTCACTGCGAACCCAACGGTGATTGCGGCTGCGAGGACGGCGCCCGCTGCATCTTCCACTGCGACGGGGGCAACTGCGACATGGAGTGCGGGGCCGACTCGGAGTGCGTGTTCAACTGCGACGGCGGCAACTGCGACACCGCCTGCGGCGCCGGCTCTCG
>JBFGYD010000005.1:0-16421 GCA_041587615.1 Lysobacterales bacterium | reverse complement strand
GCAGAAAATGCGCGCCGGATCGAGCTCGTGGACCTCGGCGATCGCGTGGCGGAGCTCGCGCTGGCTGCCGTCCGGGTAACGGTGCAGCGCGGTGGCGGCCTCGTGATAAGCGGCCAGCGCCGCCGGGCTCGGCCCCAGCGCCGATTCGTTGCTCGACAGCTTGATCGGGTCGGGATGGCCCGGCAGCGCGAAACGGCCTTGCTGATAGGGCGCGATGCGCAGGATCCGTCGCAGCGGTTGCGGGCCGCCGGCGCCGGGCGGCAGGGGCTTGTCGATACTCACGGGACCGCCACCCGGCGCTCGAGGTAAGCGCTGTAGCGCGAGAATCCGAAACAGAAGGTCCAAAAGAACAGCGCGGCGAAGAAATAGCCGGTGGACAGCGTCCCGGGACCGAGCCAGGCCGGATCGGAAGCCGCGGTCTGGACCATCCCGAGCAGGTCGAACAGGCCGATGATGAGCAGCACGGTGGTCTCCTTGAACAGGCCGATAAAGTTGCTCGTGATCTGCGGCAGCGCCACCGGCACCGCCTGCGGCAGCACCACCCTAAATGTCGTTTGCCAATAGTTGAGCCCCAGCGCCCGCGCGGCCTCGTACTGACCGGCCGGCACCGCCTGCAGCGCGCCGCGAAAGACTTCGGCCAGGTACGACGACATCAGCACCGTCAGCGCGACCAGCGCGCGCAGCAGCTTGTCCACCTCCCATCCGGCCGGCATGAACAGCGGAAACATCACGATCGCGACGAACAGCACCACCAGCGCCGGGACGCTGCGCCACCACTCGATCCAGGTGGCGCTCAAGGCCCGAATCAGCGGCGAGGCCGAGCGACGACCCAGGGCCAGCATCAGCCCCACCGGCAGCGAGGTCAGCAGCACGAATACGGCCGCCACGATGGTCAGGAAGAAACCGCCCCACTGGGCGGTCGGGACGTGCGGGATGCCGAACCAGCCGCCCAAGAACAGCAGCTTGGCGATCGCGATGTAACCAGCCACCAGCGCCGCCAGATACCAGGCCGGCAGGCGGCTGAAAAAAAGCGGCGCCGCCAACGCGAGCCCGAGCGCCACGCCGAGATTCAGCCGCCAGCGTTCGGCCACCGGGTAAAGGCCATAGATGAACTGATCCATTCGCGCCCAGACGAACGGCCAGCAGGCGGCGCCCTTGTCGGGGCAATCCGCCGGGGTCGAACCGCGCCACTGCGCGTCGGTGACCAGAAAATCGATCAGCGGCGCCAGGACCGCCACCGCCACCGCCGCCGCGATGGCGGTCAGGGCCGTGTTCAGAGGGCTGGAAAACAGGTTGCGTTTGAGCCAGCGCCCGGCGCGCTGGATCCCGGAGCCTGCTGGTGCTGGCGGCTTACGAATCATCGCTCGGTCAGCGCGATGCGCCGGTTGTACCAGTTCATGAAGGCCGCGATCGCGAGCGAGAACGCGACGTAGACCAGCAGCGTCAAAGCCATGATCACGACCGGCTGGCCGACCAGGTTGTTGACCGTCCCGACCAGCACCGACACGACCTCGGGATAAGCGATCGCGGCGGCCAGCGAGGTGCCCTTGAACAGGTTCATATAGACCGTCGTCAGCGGCGGCACGATCGAGCGCAGCGCCTGCGGAAAGAGCACCTGGCGAAAGACCACCCCGGCGCTGAGGCCCAGCGCCTGCGCGGCCTCGCGCTGCCCCGGAGCGACCGCCTTGAAGCCGGACCGAACGATTTCGGCGATATAAGACCCGTGGTACACCGACAGCCCCACGACCAGCGCGAGAAACTCCGGCATCAGCACGAAACCGCCCTCGTAGCTGAAGCGTCCCAGCCGCGGGATCTCCCAGACCAGCGAATCGCCGAGCGCCAGCGCGGTCAGCGCCGGAATCCCGACCACGGCCCCGAGCATCGTCGGCAGCAGCGGCCAGCCGCGTCCGGTCCGCTCGCGGCTTCGTAAGATCACCCGCCTGAGCGCGAACGCCGCGACGATGCCGCCGGCGATCGAAAGCGCAAGCCACGCCCCCCCGGCATCGGGTGCCGGAAAGAACAGGCCGCGGTTGTTCAGGAACGCCAGCCCGAACCATCGGTAGGAATGACCCGATTCGGGCAACGTGCTCAAAACCACGAAATACCAGAAAAAAATCTGGAGCAGGGCGGGAACGTTGCGGAAGGTCTCGACGTAGACGGTGCCCAGGCGTGCGACCAGCCAATTGCTCGACAGGCGGGCCGCACCGATGCCGATTCCCAAGGCGGTGGCGCAGACGATCGCCGCCAGCGCCAGCACCAGAGTGTTGAGCAGCGCGACCAGAAATGCCATTGCGATGCTCGAATGGGCGCTGTAAGGAATCAGCTTCTGGCTGATTTCGAAGCCGGCCCGCCGGAACAGGAAATCGATCCCGCTGTCGACCCCGAGACGTTCCAGGTTGCCCTGGGTCGTGACCACGATCAGCCACACCAATCCGCCCAGCGCCGCCAGGATCAGCAGCTGGTAGATCCAATCGCGCCTCATCGGAACGGCAGCGCCGAGTGCAGGCCGCCGTCCTTCCAGGTGGCGTTGAGCCCGCGACTCAGGCCCAGCGGCGCGAAGTGGCGCTCCCACATGTCGGCGTAGTTGCCGACGATCAGGATGATCTGATAGGCCCAGTCATCACTGAGCCCGAGCGCGCGGCCGAAGTTGCCCTGCACCCCGAGCAGGCGCTGCACCTCGGCATCCTGCGAGCTGGCCCGCATCCGCTCGACGTTGGCCTGGTTGATCCCCAGCTCTTCGGCGGCGATGCGGGCGTTAAACGACCAGCGCGCGATGTCGCGCCAGCGCGCATCGTCCTGGCGCACGAGCGCCGCCATCGGCTCCTTGGAAATGACCTCGTCGAGGATCACGTGCCGGTCCCGGTCGGGCCAGTTGCTGATCCGCCCGGCGGTGGACGAGCGCTCGTTGGTGAAGGCGTCGCAGCGCTTGCTCTGATAGGCCTGCAGGCCCTTGTCGACGTCGGCGAAAGTCAGCGCGACGTAGTTCAGGCCGCGGGCGTCGAACCAGTCCGCCAGGTTCTGCTCCAGCGTCGTGCCCTGGGCGATGCAGATCGTCGCCCCGTCCAGGTCCGCGACCCGCTTGACGTTGGCGTCCCGACGCACGACGAACCCCTGGCCGGCGAACATGTAGACCCCGGTGAAATCGAGCCCCAGCGCGGCGTCTCGGGTAAAAGTCCAGGTGGCCCCGCCGGGAAAAATGTCCAGCCCGCCCGAGGCCAGCAGCGTAAACACCGTGTGCGGCGTGATCGGAACGTACTGGACGCTGACCTTGCCGAACACCGCCGCGGAGATCGTCTTGCAGTGGTCGATGTCGAATCCGACCCGCTCGCCGGCCTCGTTGATGGTGCTGAAGCCGGGGCTGCCCTCGATGACGCCGCAGCGCAAAAAACCGCGCGCCCTGACCTCGGCCAGGGTATCGGCGCCGGCGCCCGCGGCAGCCAGGAACAGCGGCATGAAAAGGCCCAGAATCCTCATGTCCAACCCGTACCGGAATCTCGAAAAGACAATGATTTAAGTTTAAACTAAGTGCCCCGCTAGAACCAAGGGGCTGACCCTGAGCGCCAACAAACTCGAGGTGCTGACCACCAAGCTGCGACATATTCCGGCTGAAAAGGAGGGACTGCGCCTGTGGCTGCGGCTGCTCGATTGCACCCGCCTGGTCGAGGAGGAGATCCGCCGCGCGCTGCGGGAAAAGTTTGACATGACGCTGCCGCGGTTCGAAGTGATGTCGGCGCTCAACCGCGTGCCCGAGGGGCTGACCATGAGCGAGCTGTCGCAGTGGCTGATGGTCACCAAGGGCAACGTCACCGGCATCGCCGAGCGGCTGTCCGAGGACGGCTACATCAGGCGCCGCCCCACCCCGACCGACCGGCGCTCGTTCTGTGTCACGCTGACCCCGGGCGGGGCGCAACTCGTCGAGCGCATGGAAGCAGAGTACGAACGGATCCTGGAACTCGCCTTCGCCGGCCTGGAGCGCGAAGACGACGACAATCTGATGGGCATCCTGACCCGGATCAAGGACCGCATCGAGGCGCTGCGCGAGCTGGAGGAATAGCCCGCATGTCGCATGAGTTCCACTGGAGATGACATGGCCGTCGTGCTGATAACCGGCTGTTCGAGCGGCTTTGGCCGGGAAACCGCGCATGCGTTCGCGCGCCGGGGCGACCGGGTTTACGCCGGCGTGCGCCGCGAACGAGACGGGGCTGCCCTGGCCGCCGACGCGCCGGAAAGCGATCTGAGACCGGTGCTGCTGGACGTCACCGATCGCGCGCGGATTGCGGCGCTTGCCGGGGAGATCCTGGCCGCCGAGTCCGGAATCGACGTGCTGGTCAACAACGCCGGGATCGCCGCGCCGGGCGCGTTCGAGGACACCGGCGCCGACGTGCTCGAGCGCATCATGCGAGTCAACTTCTACGGACCGGTGTGGCTGACCCGCGCGCTGTTGCCGTCGATGCGGAAGCGGCGCCGCGGATGCATCATCATGGTCAGCTCGCTATCGGCGCTCGTGGGCTTGCCGGGGGAGGCGTATTACGCCGCCAGCAAGGCGGCAATGGAGGCGGCCGCCGAATCGCTGCGCCACGAGGTAGTTCGTTTCGGCATTCGGGTCACGGTGGTGCAACCGGGTCATTTCGAAACCGGCATCGGGGCGAAGATGGCCGCCGCGGACGCTGGGCCACCGGGCTCCGCCTACCGGCCGCTGATCGATCATCTGACCCGTCGCAGCGGGGCGGCCGCGGGCAGCGGCGATGACCCGCGGCTCGTGGCCGAGGCCATCGTCGAGCTCGCGGCTGACCCCAAACCCGCGTTCCGCCACCCGGTCGGGGCCCAGGCCGAGCGCGTGGCCGCAACGCTGAAGAACCTGGATGAGCACGAGCGCGAGGCGCTGATCGATGCGGTCAACGACACCGGCTGGTGGTCGGCCGGCTAGCCAAAATCCAGGGTATGGCGAATAATCGCTGATGCGATCCGGAGTCAGCAGGAAAGCGATGTCAGCTCGAACAACCCATGCTCTCGGCGCCGCCACGCTCGTCGCGACACTGCTCGCGGCCTGCGCCGATGAGCGGCCGGTTGGCAACGGGCGCGGCGCCTCGCCACCCAGCGTCGTGGTAGCCTCGCTGGATTTCGAGCGCGCCCGCACCCGGGTCGAGGCGGTCGGGACGTCGCGCGCAATCCGTTCCGTGGATCTGCATCCGGCCGCCTCCGGCGAGGTCGTGGCGGTGAATTTCGAACCGGGTCAGCGCGTCGCTCGGGGCGACGTGCTTGTCGAGCTGGACCGGCGGGCCGAGCTCCTCGCCGTCGAGCTGGCCGAAGTGCGCTTGGCGGACGCCGAGCGCCTGTATCAGCGGTACCTGCAAACCGGCAGCTCGGGTGCGGTCCTGCCGACGACGCTCGACGCCGCCAAAACCCAGGTCGAGGCCGCCCGGATCGAGCTCGGCCAGGCCAGGGTCGCGCTCGACGACCGGACCATCGAGGCCGGGTTCGACGGGCACGTCGGAAGCACCGAGATCGACCCCGGAGACCGCATCGACCCGGACACCGACATCACGACGCTGGACGATCGCAGCGCGCTGCTGGTCAGCTTCGAGCTGCCTGAGATGCTGATAACCGACCTCGAGGTCGGCGACCGCGTCACGCTGGCCACTTGGCAAGGCCGCGAGCCGGGGCTGACCGGAGAAATCGTCGACATCGGCAGCCGCATCGATCCGAGCACCCGCACCTTCGTCGCCCGGGCACTGGTTCCCAATACCTCCGATCAGCTCCGCCCCGGCATGAGCTTTCGGGTGCTGATCGACATCGAGGGCACCGCCTACCCGGTCATCGCGGAGACGGCGGTGCAGTGGGGCGCGGACGGCGCGTACATCTGGACCGTGGTCGACGGCCGGGCCCGGCGGGTGGCGCTGAAGATCGTTCAGCGCAATCAGGGGCGCGTGCTGGTCGAGGCCGACCTCGAGCGCGGCGCCCTGATCGTGGTCGAGGGCATCCAGCGGATGCGGGACGGCATCGCGGTGAACCATGGCGCGGTCGGCCTCGCCGACGCCCGCCTTGCCGAGTAGCGGCCTGATGAAGCGCGATTGGCAAGAAAACGGCGGGTTCGGCAATAACGGCGGCGGCGCGGCCCCGATCAACGACCTGCCGAGCCTCAGCGTTCGCCGCCCGATCCTGGTGCTGGTGCTGAATCTGCTGATCGTGCTGGCCGGCATTGCCGCCATCCTCGCGGTCGAGACCCGCGAGCTGCCCGACGTCGACCGGCCGATCGTCAGCGTGCGGGCGGAATATCCGGGCGCCTCGCCCGAAACGATGGACGCCGAGGTCATCAGCCTGCTCGAAGGCGCGGTGGCGCGAGTATCCGGAATCCGCAACATCGCGTCCTCGTCCGAAGAAAACAACGGGCGCATGCGCATCGAGTTTCGGCCCGGGGTCGACCTCGACAGCGCCGCATCCGACGTGCGCGAGGCGGTCAGCCGCGTCTCGCGGCGGCTGCCCGATCGGGTCGAGCAGGTGGTCGTGGTCAAGGCGGACGACGATGCCGATCCGGTGGTCAATATTGCCGTCGTCGGCGCCGCGCTGACCGAAGAGGAACTCACGCGCAGGGTCCAACAGGACATCATTCCCGAACTGGTCTCGATCGACGGCGTTGCCGACGTGCAGTTGCGCGGCGAGCGGCAGCGCATGCTGCGCGTCGTGGTCGATCCGCTCCGGCTGGCCAGTTACGGCCTGTCGGTGACCGACATGGCCGCGGCGCTCAGGCTGGCGCCGTTCGACGTCCCGGCCGGTAGTTTTCGCTCGGAGGATCAGGAGCTGATCGTGCGCGCCGACGCATCGGTGGTCAGCGCGGCCCAGGTGGCCGACATCATCATCCGTGATTCGATCCGCATCGGTGAGGTCGCCAGCGTGTTTTTCGGTCCGGAGGACGCGCGCTCGTACACCCGGCTCAACGGCAATCCGGTCATCGCGCTGGGCGTGGTGCGCCAGGCCAAGGCCAACACGATCAAAATCTCCGACGGGGTCGCGCGCGCGGTCGCCCGGCTCAACGATCGTTTCGATGAAATCGAGCTGGTCGTCACCGATGACCAGGCCGAGTTCATTCGCAGCTCCGTGGCCGAAGTGCTGATGACCCTCGGGTTCGCGATCTCGATCGTGGTGCTGACCATCTGGGTGTTCATGGGCTCGATCCGCGCGACGCTGGTTCCGGGCATCGCGATCCCGGTGGCGCTGATCGGGACGGTCGCGGCGATCTGGCTGCTCGGGTTTTCGATCAACATCCTGACCCTGCTGGCCCTGGTGCTGGCCACCGGGCTGGTGGTCGACGACGCCATCGTCGTGATCGAGAACGTGCAGCGCAGGCGGGCGCTGGGCCTCGGGACGCGCGCGGCCGCGGTGCTGGGCACGCGCCAGGTGTTCTTCGCGGTGGTGACCACGACCGCGGTGCTGGTCGCGGTATTCGTGCCGATCGCGTTGCTGCCGAGCACCGCCGGCCGGCTGTTTCGCGAATTCGGGGTGGTGCTCGCCTGCGCGGTGACGATTTCCAGCTTCGTTTCGCTGACCCTGGTGCCGGCGGCGGCCTCCAGGCTGGCCGATCCCGGCGCCGGCAATGCCGTGACCAGACTGCTTCAGCGCGTCGGCGCGATGCTGAGAAACGGCTACCGTCGCAGTCTGAAGTTCGCCCTCGATCGGGTTTGGCTGCCGCTGGCCGCCGCGATCGCGTTCGCGGCGCTGGCCGCGGCGCTGTATCCCCGACTCGACCAGGAACTGCTGCCGCCGGAAGACCGCGGCCTGATCAACGTCAACGCGACCGGCCCGGACGGCGTCGGCATCGGCTACATGGACCGTCAGACCCGGCAGCTCGAGGACCAGCTCCAGCCGCTTCTCGACAGCGGCGAGGCCAAGTCGCTGTTCACCATCGTCGGCACCTGGGATCCGAACCGAAGCCGTATTAACGTGCCGCTGGCCCGGTGGCATGAGCGACAGCGAAGCCAGCAGCAGATCATGGCCTCGCTGAGGGACCGGATCACCGACCTGCCCGGCGCCTACGTCTCGGTCTCGGGCAGCAATTCCCTGTCCCTGAGGCGCTCGGGCGGCCAAATCGAGGTGGCGCTGGTCGGCAACGACTACCAGACCATCTTCACCGCGGCGAAGGGCTTTGTCCGTGCGATCGAGGACCGGCTTCCCTACCTGTCGCAGCCTCAGATTTCGTACGATCCGACGCAGCCGCAGCTGTCGGTGGACATCGACCGGCGGCGCGCCGCCGACCTCGGTATCGACCTCGACAACGTGGCCGCGACGCTGCGCGCGATGATCGACGGCGACGAACTGGTCGACCTGAATATCGCCGACGAAGCCGTACCGATCCTGCTGGAATCGTCCAGCGGCGACATCAACGACCCTTCCGACCTGGTCAATCTCTACGTAACGGCCAGCGGCGGCCGGCTGGTGCCGCTGTCAAGCGTGGTGTCGCTGCGCGAACAAGGCGTCGCCGCGGAGCTCGACCGTCATGCGCAGCGTCGCGCGATCGAGGTCGACGTGGACCTGAGCCCGTCGGTGGCGATGCAGACCGCGGTCGACGATCTGCGGGCGCTGGCCGCCGACGTGTTGCCCGCGGGCGTTTCGATGATCCTGCTCGGGGAGGCGGCGACCCTCGAAGAGACCTCGCGCGAAGTGGCGATCACCTACGCGATCGCGTTCGCGGTGATCTTTCTGGTGCTCGCGGCGCAATTCGAGGGCTTTACCAGCGCAACGGTCGTCATCCTGACCGTTCCGTTCGGGGTCGCGGCCGCGGTCTTCGCGCTGTTGCTCAGCGGGGTGTCGGTCAACGTCTATTCCCAGATCGGTCTGATCCTTCTGATCGGGCTGATGGCCAAAAACGGGGTGCTGCTGGTCGAGTTCGCCGATCAGCTCCGCGACCGGGGCCACGAGCTGCGTGACGCGATCGAGCGCGGCGCCGGCATTCGCTTGCGGCCGGTGACAATGACAATGGTCTCGACCGTGCTCGGCGGGCTGCCGCTGATCCTGGGCACCGGGGCCGGCGCCGAGGCGAGGTCGTCGATCGGCTGGGTCGTGTTCGGCGGGCTCGGGCTCGCCGCCGTGTTCACCCTGTACCTGACCCCGGCGCTTTACCTGCTCATCGCCCGCTACTCCTCGGCCCGCGCGGCGGAGTCGGAGCGGCTTCAGGCCGAACTCGAGGCCGCGTCGGCGATCGCCGACGACGTCGGCACCTGAAAGGCGGCGTGGCACGGCACGAGGTTGGGGGCAAGGCCGCACGCGCGGCGCTGATCGCGCTTGCGTTTTCGGTCACCGCGCTGCTGGCCGCCCCGCTCAAGGTCCAGCTCACCAATCAGTACGAGTTCGCTTTCGACGGCCTCGATCTGCTGCGTGCGCTGCTGCCCGCGTTTGTGTTGGCCGTAATCAGTCTGACCGCGCTGCTGGCCTGGTTGCCGGGCAAGGCGCAGCGGCTGGGCTCGAGCACCGTCTTCATGCTGAGTGCGCTGCTGTGGATTCAGGGCAATCTGCTGGTCTGGGATTACGGTGCGCTGGACGGGCGCGACATCGACTGGCGCGGCATGTGGCCCTACGGCCTGCTCGACGGAAGCGTTTGGGCGGCCGGACTCGCGCTCGCCTGGCGTCAGTCCGCGTGGATATCGCGCAGGCTCGCCCCGACCGCCGCCGTCGCTCTGATCCTGATCCAGTGCGCCGGCATCTATACCGCCCTGACGAGCCCCGATTCGCTCGACAAGTATCAGGCCGACGTGGCGCAAAAATACGTCTTCTCGGAAACCCAAAACGTCATCGTGCTGGTCGTGGACGGGTTTCAGTCCGACGTGTTCCAGGAGATCATCGACGAACAGCCGGACCTGACCGCGGTATTCGAGGGCTTCGTCTATTTTCGCAACGCGGTGGCCGCCTTTCGCCAGTCTTTTCCGTCGGTACCCAACATGCTCACCGGGACCTATTTCGACAACTCGAAACCGATGTGGGATTACGTCCGCGAAGCGTATTCGGGCGACTCCTCACTGCCCAGATTCCTGCTTCGTCAGGGCTACCTGTCCGAGGTGTACGAGCACCAGGCCGGAATGTACTTCCACCCCGACGTGGTGACCAACGTACGCCTCGGCGGGGACTTTGCCCAGGCCTCGTCCGAAGTGCTTTACAACATCGACGTGGCGCTGTTCCGATACCTGCCGCATTTTTTGAAACCGCTGGTTTACAACAACCAGCTCTGGCTGCTGTCGCGCTGGTGGGGCCACCGTCGTGCGGCCGCCGACGCCACCGGCGATATCGATCGGGAGACCACCGCCGGCGAACCGCTGTTCCCGCTCGACGACCTTGCCCGCCTACCGAACCTCAGGGACGTCGACGCGCTGGTCAACCAGTCCCGAGTCGGTCACCGGCGGCCGGTGTTCAAGTTTTTTCACCTGCACGGCACCCACCTGCCGCTGCGGATGAACCGGGATTTCGAGTACGTCGAGCCCGAGCCGAGCCGCGCGGCGCTGAAGGAACTTTCGGTCGGCGTGATCCGCTTGCTCGACCTCGTGTTCGAGCGGTTTGAGGAACTGGGCATTTTCGATGACGCGCTGATCGTCATCGCGGCCGACCACGGCATGTGGACCCGGATCGCCGAGGTCAGGATTCCGGAGCAAGTCGCCAGGAAATACCCCGAGCTGGAGAAGAGGAACAGACGCTCGCTCCCGGAACGCAAGGGCACCGCGCTGCCCCTGGTGTTGATCAAGCGGGTCGGCGCCCACGGCGCCATGCGGATCAACGATGCGCCGGTGGCGCTGGGTGACATTCCCAAAACGGTGGCCTCGGAGCTGGGCCTGGAAGCGGACTCCTTCCCGGGGGTCTCGATGTTCGAACTGGACGAACGTACGCCACGCCGGCGAGTCGTCTACTTCTCAACCTTCAAGTCCAACCCCTCGTATTCCGAGCCGTATCGCAGCCCAATGACCGAATTCGTCGTCGACGGCTTCAGTTGGCTGGACAGTTCGTGGCATAAGACCGGCCGGATCTACTCCCCCGCCGGCGACGACGAAAACGAGTCCTCGCCGGGCGAATAGTACAGACTGCGCTCGACGAATTCGTAGATCACCAGGTCGGGTTGGTAGCGATCGATGTCGGCCGGATCGAATCCCATCGGCCTGGTCGGCGCGGCGAAGATGACTTCGTCGAAGCTGTGGATCAAGAACGGCAGCATCGCGTTGGCGTAGGAATCGCGGTACACCAGCACGCGCGACCCGTCTCGCGGCGCGGTCCGTCGGTAACGCCGGTGCTCCTTGCCCGGGGGCGCGGCGTACACGTAGTCGAACGACCGGCCGTCGGTCGGTCGGGTCGCGCTGATCTCGGCTGATTCTCGGACGCGGCAGCGGTAGGCGTACGGCTCCTGGATCAGGCCCTCCAGGTTGAGCAGGTTGCGGACAATGTCGGTGGCGCGCGGATTCTCGGGGCGGATGAACTCGACCTCGCCCTCGTCCAGCAGCTTCCCCCGTTCGTAACCGGCGCGACGCAGTTCCTGCATCAGCGCCCGGTAAACCAGCCACGCGCCGCGGCAGTTCCAGTGCGAGTCGGTGCGGTAGTAGGTTTGCTCGCCGGCCGCCTTCGCCGCGTCGAGCACCGCCAGTGCATCGACGAAGTGAAAATCGGCTCCCAGCGCGGCGGTGCGGAACTGAGCGAACCGGCTCGGGCCGACGAGCTTGATCGAATCGGGCAGGAATTCCGGATACAGCGAGTTCTTGTCGGGCAGCGGGAGCACCGCCAGCCCGACCCCGCGCTCGGCGAGAAACCGGTGGCGCGCCTCGAAACTACCGACCAGGCGCTCGAGCTCGGGTCCGCTGAGCGGGTCGGCGCCCCGGTTCAGCTCGCCGAGCCTGGTCTGCTCCAGAAACAGCCAGCCGTCCTTGCCGACGTGGACCCTGTTAAGCGGCGAAACGCCCGCCTTGACGTGCATCAGATTGTAGCCGCGCACGAGCGCGGCGCGCAGGCCGAAGTGATCGCCGACGAAGCTCTCGAAGCGGGCCGGCCAGGTGGCCACGGCGCTCAGGTCGCGCGGCCGTCCCGGCGGCGCGGTCAGCTCTCGGTTTTCGGTCGCCGACACCGTTTCGCCGTCGTAGCCGAGCAGCATCAGCCCCGGCAGCGCGCACATGACGGCGCCGAACGTCAGCAGCGCGATCGATGAGGCGGCTCTGATGCGCTTCAGCACGGTCAGAACCGAAAGTAGATGAACGGGCTGTAAGCGTTGGCCGCGATCGACATCAGCGACAGCGTCATCAGCGAGCCCAGCACCAGCAGGTTGACGCACGCGTAAGCGCTCGCCAGCGAGGCCAACCGCGGCCCGGACAGCCGGCGGATGCGAGCCAGCGCGAGGCGATTCAGCCGGGCCGCGACCGGCGTGGCCAAGACGGCGCCGAGCACCAAGATCAGCGCGACCTTGGCGTCCAGATATTTGGCCAAGTAATGGATTTCGCCCGAGCCCTCGGCGAAGCCGCCGAGCGCGGCGAACCAAAGCCCCGCCTCGGTCAGCGTCTCGGTGCGGAAAAACACCCAGCCGGCCATGACCACGAGCAAAGTGTAGAGATGCCGGGCCGCGACCGGCATTCGTTCCAGCACCCGTGCGAGACCGGTGCGCTCGAGGACCAGAAACACGCCGTGAAACAGGCCCCAGAACAGAAACGTCCAGCTGGCGCCGTGCCACAGGCCGCACAAACAGAACACCACCAGCAGATTGCAATAGGTCCGCAGACTGCCCTTGCGGTTGCCCCCCAGCGGCACGTACAGGTAATCGCGAAACCACGACGACAGCGAAATATGCCAGCGCCGCCAGAATTCCCGGATCGATTGCGAGACATACGGATAGTTGAAATTCTCGAGGAACTTGAAGCCCAGCATCCGCCCGAGGCCGATCGCCATGTCGGAATAGCCCGAGAAATCGAAATAGATCTGCAGCGTGTAGCAAACCAGTCCGAGCCAGACCAGAGGCGTGGTCAACTGCGCGCCGTCGATGGCAAAAATCTGGTCCGCAACCAGGCCCATCGGATTGGCCACCAGCACCTTCTTTGCCAGGCCGTAGATGAAGCGTTGCGCGCCGCTGTTGACGAGCTTCAGGGTCACGACCCGATCGGTGAGCTGACGCGCGATGTCGTGGTAGCGGACGATCGGCCCGGCGATCAGCTGCGGAAAAAGCGCGATGTAAAGGGCCACGTCGACGACGCTCTTCTGCGCCTTGCTTTCGCCGCGATAGACGTCGATCAGATAGGACATCGCCTGAAAAGTGAAAAAGGAAATGCCCAACGGCAGATGGACCGGAGTCCAGTCCACGGCGTCGATGCCGAGCGAGGCCAGCACCCGGTTGACGTTGTCGACGACGAAATTGGCGTATTTGTAATAGCCGAGCAGCCCGAGGTTGAGCACCACGCCGGTTGCCAGGATGAATCTTTGTTTGCGCCTTTTCTCGGCCCGCCCCAGCCAGCGCCCGATCGCGTGGTTGATGCCGATGCTGACCAGCATGATCAGCACATAGAAGATCTCCCCCCAGGCGTAGAACACCAGGCTCGCGACCAGCAGGAACAGGTTCCTGACGCGGCGTCCGAGCAAAAAATAGAGACCCAGCACCGCCGGCAGGAACACGAACAAGAAGATCGGCGAGCTGAATACCATGGAACGAAGCGGTCGGTGGCGGAGGGCGCCGGGCCTGGCCCGGTGGATTTTTTCCGGCGTGATTTAACGACAGAACGGCGCCGAACACAAGCGAGGCCGGGGCGCGTCGGCACCCCGGCCTCGATTCCGTTTCGGTTGCTTGAAGGGTCTATTCGGGATTGATGATCTCGACCAGTTCGACCCGCTCGTCGTCCTCGTTGTCGACCTCGAGGATGACCCCGATGCCGGCTTTGTAGTACTTGTCCTCGTCGGCGTCCGGCTCCAGCGGATTGAGGTCTTTGATGACCAGGCAGGCGCCCTCGCAATCGGCCACCTCGGTGGACTCATCGCCGGTCAGGCTCAGCACCTGACCCACGTCCTCGGCGTCGTCGAGCAGGAACTCCTGTCGGTAGGCATCCCCCGGCTGCGGATCGGCCAGCATGATGATCCCGGGCTTGGCGTCGTCCTCTCCGGCGATGAAGGAGCCTTCGATATCGGTCAGGAAGCCGTCTTCGAAGTTTTGCGCGATCTCGCCGAAATACCAGACGCTGCCGTCCACGTGCATCGCGTAATAGTCGTCGGTGTCCTCGATCACCTCGCCCTCCGGGTCCATCACGATGTCGGTGACGACGAAGGTCTCGACGCCGGCGATCTCACGCGTTTCGTCGGTGACCGTGACGGTGATGATCTCGAGCAGTTCGGGTTCGCCCTCGCCCTCGCCCTTTTCCTCGTCGTCTTCGGGAAATCCGGTCACCTCGTAGACCAGCGTCGTTCCGGGAATCAGCGGCAACCACGGATTCGGATTGTCGGCGGCTTCCTCCGGCGACAGGAAATTCTCCGGCGCGAAGTCGGGGTCGTAAGGCCCGTCGCCGAGCAGCTCGCAGACCTCGTTGCGCGACTCCTCGAGTTCGCCGCACTCCTCGAACGTCTCGTTGCGTTCGTCCGTGGTCTCGGCGTAGCAGTCGCGTACGTCGGCATTGTTCGACAGGTTTTTGCAGTTGGCATAGCCGATCCAGAAATCTTCGCGAGCCTCGCTCTTGCAGGCCACCTCCATGAAGTGGCTGGCAAGCGTACACGCCTGGCCCCAGGCAACGTTGGCGGTAATCAGCGCGGCAACGGCCAGCAGCAAACGACCAGCGGGTATGGTTTTCATAGCGAATCCTCCTCTCAGGTAAAGCGTCGGCTGGGCCTCTCGCCGGCCTCATCCTCAGGATGACCGCGAAATGTTCAGCCCTCGCAAGGTCAGACGGCGCCCGGACGAAAAATCGGTCGCGATTGCCGCCTGCCGGCGGGTCGATTACATTTACCGAAGGCGCGGGGGCGGTAACCGATGCAACATGCGGGGCTGAGCAACCATGAAATCCGAGGAAGCGGCAACGGGCCAGGTACGGACGGTCGCGACCGAGCCTTTTTCCGACCAGCGACCGGGGACCTCGGGGCTGCGCAAGCGCGTCGGCGTGTTCCAGCAGCCGGGCTACCTGGAAAATTTCGTGCAGTCCATTTTCGACTGCCTGAGCGACATCCGCGGACAAACCCTGGTGATCGGCGGCGACGGCCGCTACCACAATCGGGAGGCGATCCAGACCATCCTGAGGATCGCCGCGGCCAACGGCTTCGGCCGCGCGCTGGTGGGGCGCGGCGGGATCATGTCGACGCCGGCGGTCTCGGCCGTGATCCGCGAGCGGCGCGCGTTCGGCGGCATCATCCTGTCGGCCAGCCACAACCCGGGTGGACCGGCCGGCGATTTCGGCATCAAGTACAACGGCACCAACGGCGGCCCGGCGCCGGAATCGCTGACCGAGCGGATCTTCGAGCGCAGCCGAGTTCTGGACCGTTATCGGATCTTGGACGCAGACGAGGTGGACCTGGACGCGCTGGGCGGCTCGGCGATCGGTGCGATGGCGGTACAGATCATCGACCCGGTAGCCGACTACGCGCGCCTGATGACCACGCTGTTCGACTTCGACCGGATCGCCGACCTGATCGCCGGCGGGTTCAAACTGCGCTTCGACGCGATGCACGCCGTCGCCGGTCCTTATGCCCGCACGATCTTCGAGGACATGCTGGGCGCCCCGCCCGGCTCCGTGCTCAACGGCCATCCGAGCGAGGACTTCGGCGGCGGGCACCCGGACCCCAACCTGGCCCACGCGCGAGAACTCGTTGCGCTGATGAACGCCGACTCAGGCCCCGATTTCGGTGCTGCCTCCGACGGGGACGGCGATCGCAACATGATCCTCGGCCGGCGTTTTTTCGTCACCCCGTCCGACAGCCTCGCGCTGCTGGCCGCCAACGCGACGCGGGTGCCCGGTTATCGCGACGGACTCGCCGGAGTGGCCCGCTCGATGCCCACCAGCCAGGCCGTCGACCGGGTCGCCGAGGCGCTCGGCATCGACTGCTTCGAGACCCCGACCGGATGGAAGTTCTTCGGCAACCTGCTCGACGCCGGGCGCATCACGCTGTGCGGCGAGGAGAGTTTCGGCACCGGCTCCAGCCACGTGCGCGAAAAGGACGGGGTCTGGGCGGTGCTGTTCTGGCTCAACATCCTGGCCGAGTCCGGCCGCTCGGTGGCCGCCACGGTGCGTGAGCACTGGCGGCGCTTCGGGCGCGACTACTATTCCCGCCACGACTACGAGGCGATCGAAACAGAACGGGTGGAAACGCTGATGGAAACCCTTGGGCGACGACTCGCAGGCGCCCGCGGCGGCAAACTGGGCGGCATCGCGGTCGACTATGCCGACGACTTCGCCTATCGCGATCCGGTGGACGGCAGCCTGACCGAGCGCCAGGGGCTGCGCCTG
>JBFGYD010000004.1:0-16930 GCA_041587615.1 Lysobacterales bacterium | reverse complement strand
GGGCCGGGCGCTGGCTCTGGCCGACCGCATCGACACCTTGTGCGGCATCTTCGCCGCCGGCGCCAAGCCGACCGGCAACCGCGACCCGTTCGCGCTGCGACGCTCGGCGCTGGGTCTGATCCGAACCCTGATCGAGGGCCGAATCGACCTCGACCTGGAGCCTTGGCTGACCGCCGCGCTGGAGCCGATCGCCGAGCGGATCGACGGCGCCGAGGCGCAAGTCCCGGAGGTGCTGGAGTTCGTGATGGAACGCATGCGCGCTTACTACGTCGAGGCCGGCATCGGCACCGACGTGTTCGAGGCGGTGTGGTCGCGCCGGCCAACGCGACCGCTCGACTTCCATCAGCGGGTCACCGGCCTGCAGGCGTTTCAGGCCCTCGATTCGGCTCCCGCGTTGGCGGCCGCCAACAAGCGGATCGGGAACATCCTGCGAAAATCGGAGGACCCTCCGGCCAATGCGGTTGCGCCCGATTTGCTCGAGGAGCCCGAGGAGGCCGCGCTGCACGAGGCGCTCGCCGCCGTCGCAGCGGCCGCTCAACCGCTGCTCGAGCGACGCGATTACGCCGCGGTGCTGGCGCGCCTGGCGGCGCTCGGGCCGACGGTGGACCGGTTCTTCGACGCGGTTCTGGTGATGGCCGAAGAGGCTTCGCTGCGCCGAAACAGACTTGCCATTTTAGCCGAAGTTAAGCGTGTTTTCGACGACGTTGCCGACATTTCTAAGCTCGTAGTAGACGGGTAGTCTTTATGAAAGAGGGCTGAAAAGATGAAGCTGGTGGTGCTTGGGCGCGATGGCGTCATCAACCAGGAGCGCGCCAACGGGGTCGTGCGCGCGGACAACTGGGAGCCGGTTCCCGGCAGCCTGGAGTCGGTCGCGCGGCTGTCACGGGCGGGCTACCGGGTGGTCCTGGCTACCAACCAACAGGAGCTCTCGCGCGGCACGCTGGACGTGGAGGAGCTGCACGACGTGCACCAGAAAATGCTCCGGCTGGTGCAGGAAGCGGGCGGCTCGATCGACGCGGTGTTCTTCGCCTCCACCGGCAACCCCAAAGGACACGGCAAGCGTCAGCCGAAGGTGCTGCTGTTGCGCCAGATCGAGCGGCGTTACCAGGTCGACCTGGCCGACGTCACCGTGATCGGGGACTCGAGAGCGGACCTGGAAGCGGCCACCAGCGTCGGCGCGAAGGCGGTGCTGGTTCGGACCGGCCAGGGAACGAAGATGCTTGGCGAGCTGGCCGACTTCGAAGGGGTCACGATTTACAAGGACCTGGCCGGCGCGGTGGACGCGCTGATCGGCGCCTCCGCGAGCGCCGCATGATTCTCGTCGCGGCAGCAGGCCGATCGTGCTCGCCGATGGCAAGATCGTGAGTCTATCGGGGTCAGACGATCGAGGCGCGGCTTGATCGGCGCGCTGTCTTTCCGGCTGCGGGCGGCGTGCCTGTTTCTGGTGATGGTCGTCTCGCTGATTTTTTTCGTCCCCTGCCTGTTGACGCGTTGGCGGTCACCGCTGGCCGCGCGTTACCACTTCGCCAATCACTGGATGCACTTTTTCATCGGCTGCCTGCGCACCCTGGTGTCGATCGATCACCGGGTCGAAGGTCTTCAGCGGCTGCCCGCGGGGCCGGTGATCTATTTCTCCAAACACCAGTCAACCTGGGAGACGTTGGTCTTTCAGACCCTGTTCCCGCACTACGTCTGGATCCTCAAAAAAGAGGCGTTGAGGATCCCCGTCTTCGGGTGGGGATTGGCCACCCTCGAGCCCATCGCTATCGACCGGAAGGCCGGACGAGACGCCGTAACACAGGTCAAGGAGCAGGGGCTGGCGCGGCTGCGGGCCGGTTTGAGCATCCTGATCTTTCCGCAGGGCACCCGCGTACCGCCCGGTGAGCACGCCCGCTACAAGCTCGGCGGCGGAATCCTGGCCGCGGCCGCCGGCGTGCCGGTCGTGCCGATCGCCCACAACGCCGGGCTTTATTGGCCCTCCAAACGTCTGCTGGTAGCTCGCCCCGGCACCATCCGGGTCCGGATCGGCGAACCGATCGATCCCCGAGGCCTGGAGCCCGAGGAAATTATCGCCCGCGTCGAACGGTGGGTTGAAAAAAACACGACCGAACTGGAAGCTGCCGGCGGTCCTTTCGAAAGGCCGTGATTAACGAGCGGCCCTTCTTCGGGCGCGGAATTGCGCACCACCGGAAGGCGGTCAATAATCTGAGAGAACATGGCCACCTCCGACGAGATTCGCAAGGCACTCTGGAACGACGAGTTCTCGGACTCCGCCAACCTGATCGAGCAATACAAGCTTTACGTCGAGCTGACCGACCGCATTCAGCAGCGCCGCGGCGCAGCCAACACTTTTTTTCTGAGCTTTAACACCGCGGTGGTCGGCGCTTTGGCCGGGTTCTACGAAAACGTCCCGCCCAACGTCGCGGTGGCCGTGTACGCGGCGGCCGCGGTGCTGGCGATCGCCTGGGGTGTGCTGCTCAAGTCCTACCGCAACGTTAATTCAGCGAAGTTCAGGGTCATCGGCCTGCTCGAGGAACGGCTGCCTGCCAGGCTCTACTACGGCGCCGAGTGGAAGGCGCTTGGCGAGGGCAAGGCGTGGTCCAAATACATTCCAATGTCATGGATCGAGACCGTCGTGCCGCTGGTGTTCTTCCTCATCTACGCCTACCTGTTCGCCGTGACCTAGAGCCTGTCAGACTCAGGCCGAATCCCAAAAATATTCAATATAAACAAAATCTTATGTGATCTTGAGTCATCGGTGGGTCGATCGCCGCCGACGCCCGAGCAGCGCCAGAAGCACCCTTCCGGCACAAGGGTGTTCTCAGACCTGAGGTTCGCGGTTACCAATGGTGCTGGAGAAGGCCGGTTTTTCGCCGCGGGCGAAAAGAAGGCCGAACAGCACGCCGATCAAACGTCCAGGTTGGAGACGTTGAGCGCGTTGTTCTCGATGAATTCACGCCGCGGCTCGACCAGGTCGCCCATCAGGGTGCTGAAAACCTCATCGGCGGCGACGGCGTCTTCGATCGTGACTCGCAGCAAGCGGCGGCTCTCCGGGTTGACCGTGGTATCCCAGAGCTGGCCCGGGTTCATCTCGCCGAGGCCCTTGAAGCGCTGAATCGCCCGCCCCTTGCGGGCCTGTTCCATCAGCCATGCCTCGGCCTCGCGGAAGCTCTCTACCGCCTGGCGCTTGTCACCCTTGATCACTTCGGCTCCGGGCTGTATCAGGCCCGTGATCTGCTCCCCGAGCCGCGTGAGCGCTTGATAGTCGGGGCTGTCGAAAAACTCGGGTGGAATAACGCGCTCGCTGTCCACCCCGTGCGTATATTTTCGCACGATCAGCCCTCCGGCGGAGGGGGCAATTTGGTAGCTTTGATCGTCTTTGGCGCTCGCGTTGAGCGCGGCCTCGAGTTGCCCACACCAAGGTGCCAGTTGCTCGGGGTTTTCGAATTGCCGACGCTCGAGCGAGTCCAGCCCCATCATCTGTCGCAGGGCGCGGGCGTCATACTGGGCCGACAGCCTCCGGATGGCGGCGTTCACTACCTGATAGTGCTTCATCAGGCCTTCCAGGCCGGGCCCTTGAAGCGGCGGGGCGTCCGGGTCGTACTGAAGCGCCGCGCCTTCGAGCGCCCGCGCCAGCAGATACTGGTTCAGCTCCAGATCGTCCTTGAGGTAGTGCTCCTGGTTGCCGTGCTTGATTTTGTACAGCGGCGGCTGGGCGATGAATATGTGGTTTCGTTCGATCAGCTCGGGCATTTGCCGATAGAAAAAAGTCAGTAACAACGTACGTATATGCGAACCGTCGACATCGGCATCCGTCATGATGATGATGTGATGGTAGCGCAGCTTGTCGGGGTCGAATTCGTCTTTGCCAATGCCACATCCCAACGCGGTAATCAGGGTGCCGACCTCGGGCGATCCCAACATCTTGTCGAAGCGCGCTTTTTCGACGTTCAGAATCTTGCCCTTCAGCGGCAGAACGGCCTGGTACTTGCGGTTGCGGCCCTGCTTGGCAGACCCGCCGGCGGAGTCACCCTCGACCAAGAACAGCTCGCACAAGGCCGGGTCTTTCTCCTGGCAGTCGGCCAGTTTGCCGGGCAGACCGGCGACGTCTAGCGCACCCTTGCGGCGCGTCATTTCGCGCGCTTTGCGCGCCGCCTCGCGGGCGCGCGCGGCCTCGACCACCTTGGCCGTAATCGCCTTGGCTTCGGCCGGGTGCTCCAGTAAAAATTCCGATACCTTTTCGGCGACGCAGGATTCCACGATCCCCTTGATTTCGGATGAAACCAGCTTGTCCTTGGTCTGGGACGAAAACTTCGGGTCCGGCACCTTGACCGACAGCACCGCGACCAGGCCCTCGCGGCAGTCGTCGCCGGATAGCTGAACCTTGGCGTTCTTGGCCACGCCGCTGGCGTCCAGGTACTGATTCACGGTTCGGGTCAGCGCCGCGCGAAATCCCGCCAGGTGGGTGCCGCCGTCCTTCTGGGGAATGTTGTTGGTGAAGCAGAACACGCTTTCCTGGTAGGCGTCGGTCCACTGCAGCGCGGCCTCGACGGTGACCCCGTCGTTCTGACTCGAAAAGTAAACCACGCTCGGATGCAGCGGCGTCTTCTTGCGGCTCAGGTGCGACACGAACGAGCGGATGCCGCCCTCGTATTCGAACACGTCCTGCTTGCCCGAACGCTCGTCGGACAGCACGATGCGCACCCCGGAATTCAGGAACGATAGCTCCCGCAGTCGCTTGGCCAGGATGTCGTAGTGAAACTCGACGTCGGAAAATACCGTGGTGCTCGGCGTGAACGTGATGACCGTGCCGGTCCGGTCGGTGTCGCCGGTCGCCGACAGCGGCGCCTGCGGAACCCCGAGCCGATATTCCTGCTCGTAAGCCTTGCCGTCGCGGAAGACTTTCAAGGACAGAACTGCAGACAGCGCGTTGACCACCGATACGCCGACGCCGTGCAACCCGCCTGAGACCTTGTAGGAATTGTCGTCGAATTTACCGCCGGCGTGCAGCACGGTCATGATCACTTCAGCGGCCGAGCGGCCCTCTTCTTGGTGGATGTCGATCGGGATCCCACGCCCGTTGTCGGAGACGGTAATCGCGCCGCTGGCGTGAACCGTCACCTGGATTTCGTCGCAGTGCCCGGCCAAGGCCTCGTCGATCGAGTTGTCCACAACCTCGAACACCATATGGTGCAGGCCGGTGCCGTCGTCCGTGTCGCCAATGTACATGCCCGGGCGCTTGCGAACGGCGTCCAAGCCTTTCAAAACTTTGATGTTTTTAGAATCGTATTGGTCGCTCATGTGGTTCCGGTTGATCGCTGAGGATAATCGCTGACCGCGTCGAACTCGCGCTCGAGAACCGCCGCGGCGCCAGACCCGAACACGGCGCGCCCCGCTGATCGCGGGGCGCTCGTTTCAGCGGCCCATTATAGCACTCGGGGCCACCGGGCTGCGCTTTCTTTCCGCGTCAGGTCGGAGAAACCTGTCCTTGTTCCACGTGGAACATTCGGCCGTTATCGGCTCCGTCCTCGAGCAACGGCGCCTCAGTGCCGGTAATCCACAGCTGACTGCCCAACTCCAGCAGAATCGACACCACGTTGGTCTGATGGACCGCGTCCAGCTCCGACGGCAGGTCGTCCAACCCGATCACCGGACAAACTCCGGAATGGGTGCGCAGCGTCTCGGTCTGAGCCAGCAGCAACGCCAGCGCCACCAGTTTTTGCTGGCCGCGCGACAGACGCCCTGCGATCTTCCCGTCAGGCCCGGTCAGCTTCAGGTCGGCCCGATGCGGCCCCCAGCGGGTAAAGCGCTGATCGCGGTCGCCGGCGAGATGAGCGGCGAGCACCGCGGCGAGGCCGTCCGACCCCGGCCAGCCGGCGCTGAGGCTGACGTCAATCTTGCCCAGTTCCGGGGCGACGCGGTCCAGCATGCGCGCGAACGGATCCGCCAGCGCGTGTACGTGGCGCCGGCGCAGCTCGCTGAGCTTCTCCCCCGTATCGGCCAGCGCCTCGTCCCAGGCCCGGACGCCGGCGCCCTCGCGCGCGGCCCTCAGCGCGGCGTTGCGCTGACGGAGCGCGCGCCGGTAGGTCTGCCACAAAGGATAGAAAGAAGGTTCCACGTGGAACACGCCAAAGTCCAGAAAGCGGCGCCGCTCCTCGGGTGACCCTTCGATCAATTCGTGCATGTCGGGGTGGAAGACGGCAACCGCCAGACAATGCGCCAGCGCGCCCAAATTATCGAGTTCGCGGCCGTCGAGCCGCGCCCGCCAGTCGCTTGCGCTGCGCTCCAGGCCGAGCCGATGACGGCCGTTTGGCGCGTCGAATTCGGCGACAATGAGCGCGCGACGGGAGCGGCGATTCAAGTATTCGTGGCGACCGCCGCGACGGAAAGAACGCCCTCGTCCCAGGCAGAACAGCGCTTCCAGCAGGCTGGTCTTGCCGGCGCCGTTCGGGCCGATGAACAGGTTGAGCCCGGGACCGGGTTCAACGGTGACGTCAACCAGGTTTCGCACCCCGTCGACGGTCAGCTTGCGCACCCGCATCGGGCGCCTCGGTGAGCCGCCCGAGTCGGGCGACCAGGTTACAGTCTCAGCGGCATGACGACGTGCCGCGCCTTTTCGCTGCTGGGCACCCGGGTCAGGCAACTGCTGTTGGCGTCCTTGAAGCACAGCATGACGTCGTCGCCGTCGAGCGCGTTGAGCGCATCGAGCAGATAGTTGACGTTGAAACCCACCGCCAGCTTATCGATGTCCGATTCAACCTCAACTTCCTCGATCGCCTCCTCCTGCTCCGGATTATGGGCCACGATGCGCATCTTCCCCGGTTCCAGTTCGAGCCTGACGCCGCGGTACTTCTCGTTTGACAGAATCGCGGCGCGCTGCAAAGCCTCGCGAATCAGCACCCGGCTGCCGGTAACGGTCTTGTCGGCGCCCACGGGGACCACCGATTCGTAGTCGGGAAAGCGGCCGTCGATCAGCTTTGACGTGAACATTCCGTTTTCGAGCTGAACCCGCACGTGGGAGCGGCCAAACTGGATGGTCAGGCTTTCCTCATCACCGTCGAGCAGCCGCAGCAGCTCATGCACGCCTTTGCGCGGGATGATCATCTGACGTTGCCCTTCCAGCGCCAGGTCGGCATCGGCGTCGCAAATCGCCAGCCGGTGGCCGTCGGTTGCCACACAGCGCAGCAGGCCGGCGCGCAGCTCCAGCAACAGCCCGTTGAGGTAATAGCGCACGTCCTGATTGGCCATCGCGAACGCCGTGTGTTCGATGATCTGACGCAGCTCGTGCTGCCCCACGACCACGGATTCGCCAACCTGAACATCCTCGATCACCGGAAACTCGGTTGCCGGCAGGGTGGCGAGCGTGAAACGGCCCCGGCCCGCGCGAATAGTCGCCTTCTCCGACCCGATCTCGACCTTCAGCATGGTGCCGTCAGCAAGCGCCTTGCAGATATCGAGCAGCTTACGCGCGGGCACGGTCACCTCACCTGGTTCCTCCACCGAGACCTCGACGCTCGCCATCAGCTCCACTTCGAGGTCGGTGCCGGTAAAGCGCACCTCGTTGTCGCCGGCATCGACCAGCAGGTTGGCCAGCACCGGCAGGGTCTGGCGTCTTTCGACCACACCGACGACTTGGGTCAAGGGGCGCAGCAGTACCTCACGCTGAATACTGAATTTCATCTCGATCTATCCTGTCTATATTGATTCTTTAAATAAGGATTAGTAGTAATAAGGCCGTCGATTTCATCCCGATAACACCAAATATTATTTGTTAATCAATAGCTTATCGCTAGTGAAACCGGTCTTGAAAACTGTGCACCAAATGTGGACAACTCGAACGCTCTCACAAGCGTGCCGGTTGTCCACAGGTTTTTCCACCGCGCCACGACAGTTCACGTGGTCAGTTCTCTGAGTAGTTTCTCGTAATCCTCACGCAATCGCCCGTCGGTTTCACGCAACTCTGCAATTTTGCGACACGCGTGCAACACCGTCGTATGGTCGCGGCCGCCAAACGCGTCCCCGATCTCGGGCAGGCTGTGCTCGGTCAGTTCTTTCGCTAACGCCATCGCCATCTGCCGCGGGCGAGCGATCGAGCGGTTGCGGCGCTTGGACAACAGCTCAGAGACCCGCACCTGAAAATAATCGCCGACCGTTTTTTGGATGTTGGCCACCGTGATCATGCGCTCGTGTACGGTCAGCAGATCGCGCAGCGCCTCGCGCGCAAAATCCAGCGTGATCTCCTGACCGCTGAAGCGAGCGTTGGCGCACAGCGTATGCAGTGCGCCTTCGAGGTCGCGCACGTTGGAACGGATGCGCTTGGCGATAAAATACGCGACATCTTCGGCCAGCGCTTCGCCGGCATCGGTGGCCTTGGTGATCAGTATGGCGGCCCGGGTTTCAAAATCCGGGGGCTCAATCGATACGCTCGGACCCCAGCCAAAACGCGACTTGAGCCGTGCTTCCAGGCCCTCTACCTCCTTCGGATAGCGGTCGCAGGTGAGCACGATCTGCTGCTTCCCGTCGAGCAGCGTGTTGAAAGTGTGGAAAAACTCTTCCTGGGAGCGTTCCTTGCGGGCAAGAAACTGGATGTCGTCGATCAACAGGGCGTCGACCGACCGATAGTGATGCTTGAAATCATCGATCGTATTGTGCCGCAGCGCATGCACCATGCCGCTGACGAACTGCTCGGAGTGCAGATAGACCACCCGCCTGTGATCGTTGCGCCGCAATAGGGAGTTGCCAATTGCGTGCAACAGGTGGGTTTTGCCCAAGCCGGTGCCGCCGTAAAGCAACAGCGGGTTGCAGGACCCGCCGCCTGGATTATCGGCAACCTGCATCGCCGCGGCCAGCGCAAGCTGGTTCGATTTTCCTTTAACGAAATTGTCGAAGCAGTAGTGGAGATCCAGATTGCTCTCGGCGTCGCTGGAGCGCTGCTGTTTGGAACTGACTGCTCCCGCGCCCGGCGCCTGATTCGAGGACCCGATCTCCAATTCGAGTGATATCTCGCTGCCGTCCAGGTGGGTGAGTACTTCCTTAATGCGCGCCAGGAAACGCTGGCGTACCGCGTCGAGGACGAACGCGTTGGGCGCCAGCAGGCGAACGCGATCGTTGCTTGCCACCGCGTGCATCGGCCGGATCCAGGTGTTCATGTCCTGAGCCGACAGCTCGCTTTCGAGTCGCCCTAGGCAGCGCAGCCACAGATCCTGATCAAACGCCACGTCGTCGTATCCCACCCACCGTTCGGCGGCCAGCCGCCGTTTGTTTACCAGGCGCCGGCCCTGCCGCGCCCGGCTAGTCGCCACCTTCAAGGATCACGCCTGAGCTTGCCCGCGGCCACGATCGCTCGCCCGTGAAATGAGTTCGCTTACCGGGGTCGAGCCGTTAAATCCCTATATTTATCAATGGGTTTCAGTCGCTGGCGCCATGGATGCGCGGGCCTTGATCGCGACGCACTCGCCGTGCGGAAACCTTCGCAGGGATCGTCATTCTCGGTCCTTGGCGCAAGTCTATACCGACCGTCGAAAGTTATCCACAGGTCTGACGGCATGCAATTGACGGGCGCTTCCAAGCGGACAAAAACGGCGCCGCTATTGACAGCGTCAAGCGCCGGCCGTTATCCTTTCGCTCCTTTTTTCACGGCCACGGCCCCCCGGACAGCGGGTCGGTCTCGGTCGTGTTTTTGTTTGCGCACAAGGTCGGCGAGCGATGAAAAGAACGTTTCAGCCCAGCAAATTGAAGCGGGCGCGCACCCACGGATTTCGCGCCCGCATGCGCACCCGCAGCGGACGCGCGATCATCAACGCCCGGCGCGCGAAGGGACGCAAGCGACTGACTGCCTGATCCGGTCATGTTTGCTGCCGCCAGCCGACGGATTACGAGGTTGCGGCGCAAGCTTGAATTCGACCGGGTTTTCGATCGCCCTCTGCGCTCGAGCGACGGCGATTTCACCGTGCTGGCGCGAGCCAACGATTGCGGCCACGCGCGACTCGGACTGGTGGTTTCCAAAAGGGTGGATAAGCGGGCGGTCAAGCGCAATCGTCTCAAGCGCATTATCCGGGAGAGCTTTCGGCAGGGGTCGATCCAGGCCGCTGCGGTAGATCTGGTGGTGATTGCCAAGGGACCGGCGGCGACGGCCGACCCGGCCCGACTGCGGCGATCGCTGGAGCGGCACTGGCAGTCTCTGGTCAAGCGTTACCGCAACGCCCAGATAGGATAACGGCATGGCCAACTCGCGAATTTTTCTGATCATCGCCATTTTCGCGATGGGCTTTCTGCTCTGGACCCAGTGGCAGGCCGACTATGGCCAGCGGCCGGAACGGCCCCCGACCCCGGTAGCCGAGGGCAATGACGACGGGATGACGCCAACGGTTCCGGACGTCTCGGATGCGGTGCCAGAGCTAGATCCGTCGACCGCGCCGGCCGAACTCGAGCCCGCGCCGGATCCGGCTCTTCAGTCTCAGCCCGGCAAGCGTGTGCGCGTCCTGACCGACGTTCTCGACCTGGAGCTCAGCACGGCCGGCGGCGAGTTGCGCAGCGCGCTGCTGCTCGAATATCCGGTGGAACTCGATCAACCGGACGTCAAGGTCCAGCTCCTCAACCCCGATCCGCGCCAGTACTTTGTTGCCCAGACCGGGCTGGTCAGCAATTCCCACCAGAGCGCCGATCATCGCCAGGAGTTTACCGCCGAGGCCGGTGAATACCGGCTGGCCGCCGGCCGCGATGAGCTGGCCGTACCCCTGACCTGGCGCGGTGACGGCATCACGGTGACCAAGACCTATCGATTCCGCCGCGGCAGTTACCAAGTCGAGGTCGAGCAGCGCGTTGCCAATGACAGCGATGTGCCGTGGGTCGGCAGCGCGTATCGGCAACTGCAGCGCAGCCAGCGGTCGGAAGAGGAAGGCTCGAGCTTCACCAACCCGGAGCGCTACAGCTTCTTTGGCGCGTCGCTTTACAGCACGCAGGAAAAATACGAGAAATTCGACTTCGAAGATCTCGACGACGGCCCGGTACGGCGCGAAACCGCCGGCGGCTGGGTCGGCATGGTTCAGCACTATTTCGTCACCGCCTGGGTGCCGCCGGCTGACAATACCGAGACGCTGGAGGCCTCGCGCATCCCCGGCACCCCGCGCTATCTGGTGCGCGCGATCAGCCCGGCGCGCAGCGTGGCGCCGGGAGCGAGCGCGGTTTTCCCGGCCACTCTGTGGGTCGGGCCCAAGCTGCAGGACCGACTCGAGGACATTGCCGCCGGATTGGAGCTGACCGTCGACTACGGCATTTTCACCCCGTTTTCGAAGATCCTGTTCTGGATTCTCGAAAAGATCCACTCCGTGGTCGCGAACTGGGGCTGGTCGATCGTGCTGCTGACGGTGCTGGTCAAGGCGCTTTTTTACAAGCTCAGCGAGGCCCAGTACCGCAGCACCGCCAAGATGCGCAAGCTGCAGCCGCGAATCCAGGCGTTGAAAGAGCGCCACGGCGACGATCGCCAGAAATTCAACATGGCGATGATGGAGATCTACAAGAAGGAAAAGGTGAACCCGCTCGGCGGCTGCCTGCCCATCCTGATCCAGATCCCGGTGTTCCTGGCGCTGTACTGGGTGCTGCTGGAATCGGTCGAGCTGCGCCAGGCCGGGTTCATGCTGTGGATCGACGATCTGTCGTCCCCGGACCCGTATTTCGTGCTGCCGATCATCAACGGCGCGGCGATGTTCATGACCACCAAGCTGTCGCCGAATCCGGCCGCCGACCCGATGCAGCAGCGCATCATGCTGGCGATGCCGCTGGTGTTCTCGGTGATGTTCGCATTCTTCCAGGCCGGCCTGGTGCTGTACTGGACCGTCAACGCGATCCTGTCGCTGGCCCAGCAGTGGTTCATCACCAAGCGTATCGAAGCCCAGGATTAGCTCCGTCAACTCCGTTTTCGTCAGCACCCGCGGCCTGGGGCGCTGGGTTTGCCAGGCCCAGGCGTTGCAGAAACCAGTGACGCTCGGCACCATCCGGTCAGATGAGTTCGCCCGACAAAGACACCATCGCCGCAATCGCGACGCCGCCCGGCACCGGCGGTGTCGGCGTGGTGCGAATCTCCGGGTCGGCCGTGCCCGGCATGGTCAATCTACTGATCGGGACCGAACTGCAACCGCGGCGAGCGCGCTACGCGGCGTTTTTGGACGCTAGCGGCGCGCCGATCGACCGCGGCATCGCGCTCTATTTCGAGGCGCCGGCGTCTTTTACCGGCGAGCACGTGCTGGAGCTGCACGGCCACGGGGGTCCGGTCGTGATGCAGCTCCTGCTCCAGCGCACGCTGGAGCTGGGCGCCCGCCCGGCGCGCCCCGGGGAGTTCTCCGAGCGCGCCTTCCTGAACGACAAACTCGATCTGGCCCAGGCCGAGGCCGTCGCCGACCTGATTTCAAGTGCCACGGAAACCGCCGCGCGCGCCGCCCGGCGCAGCATGGACGGAGAGTTCTCGCGCCGGGTCCAGACGCTGCAGCAGCAGGTCACCGACGCCCGCACCCACGTCGAGGCCGCGATCGATTTTCCGGAAGAGGAAATCGACTTCCTCGCCGACGGCGCGATCGCCAAACGGGTGCGCGGCGCTCTAACGACCCTCAATGAACTGCGGCGCGCCGCGCGCCAGGGCCGGTTGCTGCGCGACGGCCTGAGCCTGGCGTTGGTCGGGCGCCCCAACGTCGGCAAGTCGAGTCTGCTGAACGCACTGAGCGGGCGCGAAGCGGCGATCGTCACGGCGATCCCGGGCACCACCCGAGACGTGCTCCGCGAGCAGATCCAGCTCGACGGCATCCCGCTGCACTTAGTCGACACCGCGGGCCTGCGCGAGGGCGCCGACGAAGTCGAGCGGGAAGGCGTTAGGCGTGCGCGCCGCGAACTTGCAGCCGCCGACCACATCCTGGTGATCGTCGACCAAAGCGATCCGCAAAGCCGCCCGGAACACCTGGACCTGCCCGCCGACCTACCGCTGACCGAGGTTCACAACAAAATCGACTTGAGCGGTGACCAGCCGAGGCTGGAAAGCGAGGATGGCACCAGCCAGGTTTATCTATCGGCGCTGACCGGCGCCGGCCTCGACCTGCTCAAGGCGCACCTGAAAACGGTCGCCGGGGTCGAAGAAGCCGGGGAAGGCCAGTTCCTGGCCCGCACCCGCCACCTGGACGCGCTGGCCCGGGTCCATGAACACCTTAGCCTCGGTTTGGAGCGGCTCGAAAAAGACCGCGCGGGCGAACTGCTGGCGGAGGAACTGCGCCTGGCGCAGCAGGCCTTGAGCGAAATCACCGGGGAGTTCACGACCGAGGACCTGCTCGGGGAGATCTTTTCGAGCTTCTGCATCGGCAAATGATCGGAGTCTCGTTCGGCCTTCTTTTCGCTTCGCGAAAAACCGGCCTTCTCCGAGACCATTGATTGCCGCGAACGGTTGGTTAGAGGTCGTCCGTTCTCAGCAGCCGGACTTTGTTCTTTGTCGCGCCGTCGGTGTCGGCCCCGATTACAAAATGCGGTCACGTTTCTCCGAATTGTGTCTGGCACACAGCAGCTGAATGTTCTCTGCGACAAGGGACGTTCCGCCCTTGGCCACTGGCACAATATGGTGGAAGTGAAGCTCGTCAGTAGCGCCGCACTCACGGCACTTGCCTCCATCGCGCTTCCAAACCTCCAGCTTCAACGGTGTTGGGATGATCCGCCGATGTTCGGGCCTTAAATGCCAGGCCGTGGTTGCCGCTGCTGGCCACGACCACGCCCCGGCGCCGTTCGTCGTCGCTGAGCAGCGAAAGCCTGTTGGTCGCACCCCGAAGCTTGAACGAACCGGTCCGCTGAAAGTGCTCGTTCTTGAGCAGGACCCGGCAACCGGTCAGCGCGCTCAGAGCCGGGCGGGGGTCCAGGGACGTCGTGACCACCAGCTCCGCCCGGCGCTTGATGCGCTCGTTTGCCGCCCGAATTTCGTCGGCGGAAATCATCAGGGCAGGACAACAACGATCACAAGTAAGATTCTGCTAGTCTCCGACGATGAGCCGAATCAAGCAACCCAACTCCGACATGTGCTTCGTGTGCGGGCGCCACAACCCGGTCGGCCTGTACATGGCCTTCTACGACAACGGGCGGGATGAAGTTCACAGCGAATACACCGTACCCGAGCACTACCAGAGCTATCCCGGCATGGTCCACGGTGGGGTGCTGGCGGCGATGCTGGACGAGGTCGTGGCCCGGGTGTCGATGATTGGCGACCCGCACCATTTCATGATGTCGGTAAAGCTCAAGGTGCTCTATCGGCAGCCGGTGCCGGTGGCGACACCGATCCGGGTGGTGGGTCGGATCGTGCGGCTGCGCGGGCGGCTGGGCCGGGCCGAGGGCCGGATCCTGCTGCCGGACGGGGGCGTGGCGTGCGAGGCCGAGATGACCCTGGCGGACGTTCCCGAAGAACTGATGCCGGCGACCCGCTTCGCCGAGCTCGGCTGGGCCGTGGACTAGAACCTAAGCTTGAAGCTGAATTCGGGGCTGGTGTCCAGGTCCAGCTCGAAGTATTCGGCCCGGCTGTTACCCACGATCCGGGCTTTGACGTCGTCGGTCATTTCATAGTAGCGGGCTTTGACGTCGGAGCCGCGGCTGCGGTACGTGGTCCAGCGTAGTTCGCACAGCGGGTTTCGGGCCCCTCTCAACTGGCAGTGGTCCGTGCGCTCAAGCGTACTGACGAGAGCCGGCTCCGGCGCGGCGGGTAGTGGTGACGGTTGAGTCTCGTCCAGCGAAACCGGCGCGCTCAAGAAATACCCGCTGGCGGTCGGCACGACCACGGAGGGCTTGTCGGCGGCGACGGGACCCGAGGAGAAGATCAGCAACATCGCAACGCCGCCAAAGATTCGGCGCAACTCTAGGGCACGGGCGATTCGTCGTTGCATAGGCGTCACTCAGTCTTGCCGCCGGCTCGCTGCGCGAGAACCGCAACGAACGGCGGTTTCTGTTGTTGGTTCAACGGCCCTTCGGGCTCTTGTTTCATTTAATATAGCACCGAAATTCGACGCCGGCGTGAACAAAGGTCACGGATCGGCCGTGGAGCGGACTTGGTGCCGCCGGTGAAACGCGGCACGCTCGCGTGCCCGCTCGAAAAGGACGGTCGCACGCATCAGAACATCGAATATGCAAGCCCTCGACATCAGCAGCCTCAACAAGACCTACGCCAACGGCGTGCGCGCGCTGATCGACGTCGATCTGACGGTGGAAGAGGGTGATTTCTTCGCGCTGCTGGGTCCGAACGGCGCCGGCAAATCAACCCTGATCGGGATCGTCAGCTCACTGGTCAACGCGAGCGGCGGCGAGGTGACGGTATTCGGCTTCGACCTGCACCGCCAGCGTCCCCAGGCGATGGCGATGCTCGGCCTGGTCCCGCAGGAGCTGAACTTCAACCAGTTCGAGCGGCCGTTCGACATCGTGGTCAACCAGGCCGGCTATTACGGCATTCGGCGCAAACTGGCGCGCGCCCGGGCCGAGGAACTGCTGCGCCGGCTGCACCTGTGGGACAAGCGCGAGGACTTGTCGCGCAATCTGTCCGGCGGTATGAAGCGGCGTCTGATGATCGCCCGCGCGATGGTGCACGCACCGCGCCTGCTGATCCTGGACGAGCCGACCGCCGGGGTCGACATCGAAATCCGGCGCTCTATGTGGGAATACGTGCGCAAGATCAACGCCGAAGGCACCACGGTGATCCTGACCACCCACTACCTGGAGGAAGCCGAGGAGCTGTGCCGCAACATCGCGATCATCGACCTCGGGCGGATCGTCGAAAACACCTCGGTCAAGCACCTGCTGACCAAGCTCGACGTGGAGACCTTCGTGCTCGATTTGGAAAAGCCGGTCGACCGAGCGCCGGCGTTGGACGGCTACCACGTGCGCCGGCGCGACGAGACGACGCTCGAGGTCGACGTGCCCAAGGCCGGAGCCCTGAACCGGGTGTTCGAGCAGTTGAACGCCGCCGGTTTGCGGGTCCTGTCGATGCGCAACAAGTCGAACCGGCTCGAGGAGTTGTTCATGCGACTGGTGGAGCAGAAGGGTGAGTCACAGTAGCGGCCTGGCACCCAGCACGGCCCGGGCCGAAATCGAGGCCCGCAGCCCGGTGTGGATAGGCTACCAGACCATCGTCATCAAGGAGGTCACCCGGATCCTGCGGATCTGGATCCAGACGCTGGTGCCGCCGGCGATCACGATGACCCTTTATTTCATCATCTTCGGCAACCTGATCGGACGGCGCATCGGAAACATGGGCGGCTTCGACTATATGGATTTCATCGTGCCCGGTTTGATCATGATGAGCGTGATCACGAACTCCTACGGCAATATGGTGAGTTCGTTTTTTGGCGCCAAGTTCGGCAAGCACATCGAGGAAATCCTGATCTCGCCGATGCCCAACATCATCATCCTGCTGGGCTACGTCACCGCGGCCGTGGTCCGCGGGATCATGGTCGGGGTCCTGGTATTGGGCATTTCGCTGTTTTTCTCGAAACTGCAGGTCACCCACATCGGCGTGACGATCTCGGTGGTGATCCTGACCGCCGTGGTGTTTTCCCTGGCCGGCATGATCAACGCGATCTTCGCGACCAAGTTCGACGACATCTCGATCATCCCCACCTTCGTACTGACCCCGCTGACCTACCTCGGCGGCGTGTTCTACTCGATCAAGCTGCTGCCCGAGTTCTGGCAGACGGTCTCGCTCGCCAACCCGATCCTGTACATGGTCAACGCGTTCCGTTACGGCATCCTGGGCGTCAGCGACGTCAGCCTCCCCCCCGCCTACGCGGTCATTTTCGTCTTCATCCTGCTGCTGGGCTCGATCTGCATGGTGCTGCTGAATCGGGGAGTGGGGTTGAGGAGCTAAGCTTGAGGCCACCTCCCGCCTTGCGCTCTGGCGTGGGTTACCTGAAGCGCTATGGGTATTTCG
>JBFGYD010000003.1:0-17590 GCA_041587615.1 Lysobacterales bacterium | reverse complement strand
GAGCTGGAGACGCTGGAGAAGGTGACCGAGAAGATCGGCACCATCTCGGTATACGGTGGTCTCGACTCGGTGCTGAACGACCTGGTTCGCATGAAGCAGTGAGTTCGGCAAGTCGGGGTCAGAGCCCTTCAAAAAGGGCTCTGACCCTTTTCCTACGGCTGTAGCTCAACGGAGAGAGCGCGACCTTGCGAAGGTCGGAGGTGCAGGTTCGAGTCCTGCTGGCCGTACCAGACTCTGGCCGTCTGACGGGAATTGGCATACCTGCCTGTCTCAGAAGCAGGCGTTTCCCGGTTCGAATCCGGGGGCGGCTACCACCGAATCGAGTAATCCGAAAAGGCAACGCTTTACAGATTTTGCAGCTGCAGTGCGGCCGCAAAAGATCGAGAGGTCATACGGCGTCCAGAGGCACGGGCTCTCAGGCACCGGCCGGCGCACTCAGGCTATCGATCGCACGGTGTGTATCGGGCGAATGTGGGTTTCTCGATTCTAAAGTGGAACTAGCTCAGCAGGTAGAGCAGCGAGCCAACCTTCGCTGGTGGCGGGTTCGATTCCCGCGTTCCGCTTCGGCTTTAGGTGCCGAAGGCTGAGGCGCAAGCCTCGTGGTGTTAAGCCACCCGTCGGCGACGGTATCGCCATGACCCGCGGCGATCCCCGGTGGTGCGCGACGCGTGTGACGGCCTCGGTCGGCGCCCGCTTGCGCGGCACGGCATGCCGCTCGCCGGTGAGCGTGGTCGCGACCCGGCCCGGTTCGGGTCCACCCGGTCGCCGCTCCTCAAGCGCGCGCGATGCGCATTGAGGATCGGCCGGTTGGGCCGATCCGGATCCGGCCGGTCGGGCCCGCCCGCCCGCGCTCGGTGTGTGGGGATCGCCGCTCATGAATCTTGTGAATTCGTCCGCTCGAGCGGGCGGCAGCGTTGAGTAGTGCCAGGGCACTAAACGAGCTTGGCGGCCGAGCGCCGCCATGGGCCCATTCCGGATTCGGAACGGGAATGTAACAACGGAAGAAGGAGGAATGATCATGCTGTTCGTACGCGAGTTTGTCGTGCGCAAGCACGAGCGCGGTCTGCTGTATCGCAAGGGCGACTTCGTGCGCTTCCTGGCGCCGGGCATCTATCGCTTCTTCGATCCGCGAAAGCACGTGGAAGTGGAGCGCTACGATGCGTCGCTGCCGGCCTTTGAGCACCGCCTGGCGGATCTGTTCGTCAAGGCCTACGCCGACGAAGTCAAGGAACTGTTCGAGGTGATCGAAACCGGCATCAACGAAGTGGCGGTGATCTACAAAAACGGCCGCCTTGCCGACGTCATCGGCCCGGACCGTCGCGTCCTGTACTGGAAGGGCGTGGTCGAGACCACGGCGGAGATCGTGGACATCACCGAGAACTTTGACGTGGCGCCGCGAATCGCCAATGCGCTGGTGGCCGACATCAGGGGAGATCGCGGGTCGATCGCCAAGGATGCGGTCTACTCGTGCGGGGTTCCGATGGGTTACGTTGGTCTGCTCTGCGTTGACGCGGAGCTGATCCGCGAGCTGAAGCCGGGTCTGCACGTGTTCTGGAAGTTCAACCGCGGTCTCCACATGGAGCTTTACGACCTGCGTGTGGCGAGCATGGAGGTGGGCGGCCAGGAAATCCTGACCAGGGACAAGGTGGGTCTGCGGATCAACCTGACCGCCACGTATCGGTTCACCGACGCGCTCAAGGCGGTCAACGCGGTCAAGGATCCGCTGGATTTTCTGTACAAGGAGATTCAGTTCGGCCTGCGCGCCGCGGTCGGCACTCGGACTCTGGACGCGCTGCTGGAGGACAAGCGTGCCGTGGACACGGTGGTGTTCGAGCACGTCGCCGACAAGTTCGCCGAGATCGGCATCGAGGTGCGCGGTATCGGGGTCAAGGACATCATCCTGCCGGGTGACATGAAGGAGATCCTGGGCAAGGTGGTGGAGGCCGACAAAGCGGCCCAGGCGAACGTGATCCGGCGTCGCGAGGAAACCAACGCGACCCGTTCGCTGCTGAACACCGCCAAGGTCATGGAAGACAACCCGACCGCGCTGCGGCTCAAGGAGCTCGAGGCGCTGGAGAAGGTTACCGAGAACATCGGAACCCTCTCGGTGTACGGCGGTCTGGACGGCGTTCTCAACGAACTCGTTCGTATCAAGCGCTAACAGGCGCCCGCGGCCAAATGGCCACGGGCGCCTTTTTTTGATCCTATGGTTAACAACCGCGACCGCGGGCGGTCCGTTCGGCTTCAGGATCGCACGCAAGCTGCTCGTTTACGCAGGCGAAATCGACCACGTCGTGGTCACAGACATCGCGGCGCTGGACGACGGCTTTGCGAACCTGCCCGAGTATGCGTGTACGCTGCTGCTGCGACCGCTGCGCCGCCATCCCCGCTTCGGCGAATACTCGGAGCGCGCCGGTATCGTCGCCTACCGGGCGCGTCCTGGTGCCGGCGCGAGGGGAGCGGGCACGTCGCTTGCGACTGATCGACAAGAGACCGAAACGCGGATCAAATGCGAGCGGTGGCGCCCCCGGTTGCCGTGGCATACCATTACGGGCTCCTTCCGTGCCACAACGGAGTGTCCGATGAGCACCAGCTACGACGCGATCGTCATCGGTGCCGGTCAAGCGGGACCGCCTCTGGCCGAGCGCCTGGGCCAGGCGGGCCACAAGACCGCCATCATCGAGCGACACCTGGTCGGCGGGACCTGTGTCAACGTCGGCTGCATTCCGACCAAGACACTGGTTGGCAGTGCTCGGGTCGCCTACATGGCGCGGAACGCGGCGGAGTTCGGCGTGGGCGTTGGTCCCTCGGTCGAGGTCGACATGGGCCGGGTCAAGGCGCGCAAGGACCAAATCGCCGGGGCCTCGAACGCCGGAGTCGGCGCCTGGATCGAGGGGATGGAGAACGTGACCCTGATTCGGGGTCACGCCAAGTTCAACGACCCCCACTCGGTCGACGTCAACGGGGAGACGCTGAAGGCGGAGCGATTTTTCATCGATGTGGGCGCGCGGGCGCGGATTCCGGACATGCCCGGCCTGGAGCAGGTCGACCCTTTGACCAACTCCGGCATGATGCAGGTGGATTTTCTTCCCGAGCACCTGCTGATCGTCGGGGGCAGCTACATCGGGCTCGAGTTTGCCCAGATGTACCGGCGCTTCGGCTCAGCGGTCACCGTCGTCGAAATGAATGACCGGCTGATCGCCCGCGAGGATTCGGACGTTTCGGAAGCCGTGCGCGATATTCTCGAAGGCGAGGGAGTCACGGTGCGGCTGGGAGCCGAGTGCATCGGCTTCGAACGCGGGGAAGACGGGGTTAGGATGGGGATCGACTGCCGCGACGACTCGACCCCGATCGACGGGTCTCACCTGCTGCTGGCCGTCGGGCGCACCCCCAATACTCACGATCTCGGTCTGGGACACGCCGGGATCGAAACCAACGCTCGCGGCTATATCACCGTGGACGACGAGCTGCGCACCAGCGCCCCGAACATCTGGGCGCTCGGCGAGGTCAACGGGCGCGGCGCGTTTACGCACACCTCATACAACGATTTCGAGATCGTCGCGGCCAACCTGTTGGACGGCGACAAGCGGCGGGTGTCAGATCGCATCGCGTGCTACGGCCTGTTTATCGATCCGCCGCTGGGTCGGGTCGGCCTGACGGAGCGCCAGGTGCGCGAGTCGGGGCGACCGGCACTCATCGGGACCCGACCCATGAGTCGCGTGGGCCGCGCCCGGGAATTCGGCGAGACGCGCGGCTTCATCAAAATCCTGGTCGACGCCGAGACCGAGCATATCCTGGGCGCGTCGGTTCTGGGTCTCAACGGTGACGAGGTCGTCCACTCGCTGCTGGACGTGATGTACGCCGAGCAACCCTACACCGTGGTTTCGCGGGCCACCCATATTCATCCGACCGTGACCGAGCTGCTGCCTACCGTGCTGCAGGGCCTGGAACCGCTTCGCTGAGCCTTTCTATCCCCGCGTGATCACAGTATCCTGCCCGCACACCGCGGGCCCACGGGTAAAGCCATGCGTAAGTCGTCGAACCTGGCCATTCCGGTTGGCGTGATCACCATCTATTACGTCGCGTTCATCGCGGCGTTCGTCGTGGTCGCCAAGTCGTTTCCGGGCTTGCGGGACTATCTGCCCCTGGACGGCATCAGCGCGCTGCTGGCCGATGGCGCGGATCAGTTCGAGCTGGTGCGAACCGAAGCCCGCGACCTGCTCGACCCGCTGGACTCGATCCGCCTGTTCGTGGCGATCATCGGCACGATCGTGCTCATCGTCCCGGTCTCGTGGGTCTATTTCATCACCAGCCGCGGCAAAGAACTCGAGGCCTCGTTCGTCCAGACGATCGTCGTGCTGCCCATCATCGTGGCCGGCATCGCGATGATCGTCCAGAACAGCCTGGCGCTGGCGTTCAGCCTGGCCGGGATCGTCGCCGCGGTTCGGTTCCGGTTCACGCTCAACCGGCCAGCCCACGCGCTGTACATCTTCGTCGCGATCGGCATCGGGCTGGCCGCGGGCATCGGCGCGCTGAGCGTCGCGGCGGTGATGTCGATCACGTTCGTATACGCGAATCTGCTGCTGTGGAATCTGGGCTACGGGCGTTCCTTGACCAGTCCCTTTTTCTCGCTGCTGACCCGACGAGGCGGCGAAACCGATGAATGAGCCGCGGCCCGAGTGCCGGGTTGGACCATGCACCGGTATCGCCTGCTCGTCGCGTTGACGTCGTCCGCTGTCCTGCTGGCCAGCGCCTGCGAAGGGCCGCCCGAGACAGCAGCGCTGGCGAACGAAGATCCCGGATCCGCGGCGCTCAGGATTGATGCCGGCGGCGCCGTTCAGTGGAAGCTGCCTGCGGCGCTCAAGGAGATCTCCGGCCTGGCGCTGAGCTTTGATGGCCGCCTTTTTGCCCATGACGACGAGCGCGCGGTCATCCACGAGCTGGATTACGAGCGCGGAGGTATAGCGAAGTCCTTCGCTTTCGGCGAACCGGTTCTCGGGGACTTCGAGGGCATCGCCGTGGTCGATGGGGAATTCGTGCTCTCGAACAGTGCTGGCGAACTCTTCCTCGGGCCGGAGGGCGGCCCCGACGAGCGCGTGTCGTTCGAGCATTTCGATCCGGGTCTCGCGCGGGAATGCGAGTTCGAGGGGCTCGGCTTCGACCGCGATACGCGCGCGCTACTGCTCCCGTGCAAGGACATCCGATCGAAATCGGATCAAGCCGGACTGAAGATCTTCGCCTGGTCGATCGATTCGAAGACCCGCCGGCCGGAGCTGGATGTGGTCGTTTCCCGAAAGGACCTGAAGCGAATCACTGGGTTGCGGCGTTTCCCTGCCTCAGGCATAGCCATCGATCCGCGCAGCGGTCACCGATTCCTGATCAGCGCGAGGCGCTCGCTGCTGCTGGAACTGGACGCCGGCGGCGATGCGCTCGACGCGCTCGAACTGCCGTCCGGTTTCCAGCACCGCCAGACCGAGGGCGTCGCGATCGGTTCGGATGGTATGCTGTTCCTGGCCGACGAAGGCGGGCGCCGCCGCGCTCGCCTGGCGATCTACCGTTTGCTGCAATGACTCCCGGTCATCCTCTATGAGTGCCAGGCCCAAGACGCTGATCTACGTGCACAGTCGCGGTTTCAAACCGGGGGCCGCGGATCTGGGCGCGATTTGCCGCGACGCGATTCGAGCCGGCATCGTGCGCGACCGCCCGGAGCAGGTGGCTGCGTTCGACGCGGTTGGCCGCGAGATGGCCTACTACGGCGATTTGAACCTTGCACTGCTGAGCGCCGCGGGTCTCAGCTACGATGCGGCCCTGGATCTGCGCGACCGCCACTACGCGCTAAAGGAACTCGGCGCGGTGGACAAGGCGAAAAAGTTCACGCTGGCGCGTTACGACCAGCTCCCGGGCAAGACTTCACTCAAGGAATTCGCCGCCGACGTGGCCGCTCCGGTGCTCAAGGGCGTTGGCCTGTCAGAGCTGGTCATCAGAAAGCTGGTTCCAGAGCTGGGGCATTACTGGCAGGGCGAAGGCGAAGACCACCGCACGGTGCTGGCGCGGGTCGCGACCCGTCTGGGGGCGGCGCTCCGGCGTGGCGACGACATCCTGGTGCTGTCCCACGGCATTGGTGCGGTGGTCGTTTACGACGCGCTGTGGCAACTGTGCCACGAGTCCGACGGCACCGGCAGTGCGGCCAAGATCGAGAGCTGGATCACGCTGGGGTCGCCGCTGGGTAACGAGACGGTCAAAGGCAAACTCAAGGGAGCAGCGGAAAAGGGTCCGGAACGCTATCCGGCAAACATCGTGCGCTGGCACAACGTGGCCGCCGAGGACGACTACATGTCCCACGACAAGACCGTGGCCGATGATTTTTCGCCGATGTTGAAACAGCAGTTGATCAGCGCGATTCAGGACCACAAGATCTACAGCCTGGCGGTGCGCTTCGGTAAATCCAATCCGCACTCATCGGTGGGCTATCTGATCCATCCGAGAGTCATCCGCCTGATCGCCGACTGGCTCGAGATCTGACGACCCCTCGAGTCTTTTGACGAGTATCGATCACCTGCGGGTGAGCGATACGGCTACCGGCACTTGTCCCGAAGCCGCTTGTTCATTCTTCGCGGATCGTTGATCGTCGAGTAGAACCCGTCGATGTACTTACGCACGGCGCGGGCGGCCCAATCGGTCAACCCGGGCACCGCCGCGATCTCGGCGTCGATCGACGGTCTGGCCTCGTTGAATATCGCCGCCGATGCCTCGAGGCCGTGGGCGGTGACGCACATGCCCCGATACAGACGCTGTTTCACGCTGCGGATCCCGAGCTTTGGGTTCGGTTGGGCATAGCGCGGCGCCACCAGCCCGGCGAAGTCGAAGTCGTAGGGCACGATGTAATAGGTCCCGGGCGTCTCGGCGATCGGCACCACGTTGTGGCAACAGGCGTCCTGGGCGCCGCTGGTCATCGAAAAATCGGTGTTGCCGATCAGGTACTGGAATAACTCGACCAGGTTGGTGTGGGTGGGGTCCAGTTCGGACGGACGGATGCGAACCATTTCCTGAACCGCGGCTCCGCTGCGGCGCGCCATCGCGTCCTCATGCTCGATCAGGAACGCGGGAGCCGTGCGAGTCTTTCCGCCGGCCTCGGCGTAGGTGACCTCGAGCAGGCGCGCGCGAAAACTTCGCTCGGTGATCTGATTGAAGATTCGGTAGGCGAGGTACTCCTTAAGGACGAACTGCTTGGCCTCGTTGCGGCTGGTGCATTCGGTGACGAGTTTGAGTTTGTCTTGACCCGCAAATAGCGTTCCGGCGACCTGGCTCTTCTTGAAGTTGAGCCGCAGCGGCGGATACTCGCAGATTTCGGCCTGTCGGCGGAAGATGCCCCTCGGCTTCAGGCCGACGTCGAGGCTGACGCGCGAACCGTCGGCCTCGATGTAGGTCAAAACCCCGGGCTGGTACTCGGCTTCCTCGCTCCGATCTGAATGGATCTGAGAAAATGGCGCTTCGATGGTGACGGCAACGAGTCCGGTTCCGGCGAATAGCGGATCGGGCTCGGCCGCGGCGGCGGATTGCAGACCCGCGAGCAGGCCGAGCGCGGCCACCGCGGGCAGTGTTCTCAAAACGCTTCTCCAGGTGAGCCGAAGTTGTGAGCTTGGAGGCAACAGCCTAGCATATTGCCCGTCCATATCTCCCAAAACCGGGGGCTGCGTGACCCCAACAGATGAGCAGATTTAGACTGATCGCCCCGGCCGTACTATCTGTCGTGTTGTACGCGTTGGTCGTTCGAGGGGCCGAGGAAGCGTCCCCGCATCGGTACTCGCACCCGGGCCGAACCGTGGCCATTGCCGACGTCCACGGTGCGTTCGACGAGATGACCGCAATCCTGCGTCAGACCGGGCTGATCGGCGAAGACGAGCGCTGGACCGGCGGCGCGTCACACCTGGTCATCGTCGGCGACCTGCTGGATCGCGGACCGCATTCGCGCCGGGCGATGGATCTGCTGATCGCGCTGGAGCCGCAGGCGATCGCGGCCGGCGGGCGGGTCCACGTCGTGCTGGGCAACCACGAGGTCATGAACCTGGTCGGCGATTTGCGCTACGTGTCGGCCGAGGAGTACGCGGCCTTCGCGCCCGATGAAACCGCCGAGATGCGCGATCGGGGGTGGGCCGGACACGTTCGATTTCACGGTGCGCCGGATGATATGCCTGCCGCCCGGGCGGCCTTCGAGGCGCAATACCCGGCCGGATATTTCGCCCTCAAGGCGGCGTTCGGCGCCGAGGGCCGTTACGGCAAGTGGTTGCTCGAAAAACCGGTGATCGTGGCCGTCAACGACACCGCGTTCGTCCACGGCGGGCTGTCGGAGGCGGCGGCACAATCAAGCTTTCGCAGCCTCAACGAAGAGGCCGCGCAACAGATCCGGACCTATTTGCGGGAGTATCGGACCCTGGTAGAGGCCGGCGTGCTGCCGCTGACCAGCGATTTTTACGGCCGCTCCAAGATGCTGGACGACTACGCGGCCGGCGTGGCCGCCGGGACCCGTAGCTGGAGCGAGGAAACGGCGGCTGCGGCGACCCGCCTGAAGGAACTGGAATTCGCCTTCGTTCACAGCCCTCAGAGCCCGCTGTGGTACCGCGGCAACGTCGCCTGCGGGGCGCCGATCGAGGCCGGCCGGCTCAAAGCGGCGCTGCGCGCAGCTGGGGTCAGCCGCCTGGTCGTCGGGCATACGCCGACGCCGAGCCGGCGCGCCCTGGCGCGATTCGAGGGGATCTTGTTAGAAATCGACACCGGCATGCTCAGCGCCTATTACAAAGGACGGGCCACCGCGCTGATTGTCGACCCGTCGGGGATCTCGGTGGCGTATCAGTCGGAGCCTGAGCTGGCCCAAGCCATGCCCCAGCCGCGTCGCGTGGGTCTGCGCCGACCGGGCCTGAGCGCCGACGAACTTGCGAACCTGTTGGAGTCGGGCGAGCTGGTTTCTCGCACCGAGGATGACGCGGGGAATCTGCGCCTCGGCGTGGCCGACGGGGCGGCGGTGATCGAGGCGGCGGTCATGCCGCGCAGCGGCCAGCCCGACTTCTTTCCCGAAGTCGCGGCCTACCGCCTGGACCGGCTGCTGGGGCTCGACATGGTGCCGGTCACGGTGCTGCGGGAGATCGACGGCCAGACCCGCGAACTGCAGTACCTGCCCCCGCGCACGATTGACGAGCAGCAGCGCGCCGAGCGCCGCCTGGGAGGCGACGCCTTTTGCCCGCTCACCGACCAGTTCAACGCGCTGTACCTGTTCGATACGCTGATTTTTGCCGCGCCGCGCCAGACCGCCCAGATTCGCTACAGCACCGATAACTGGCAGCTCATCCTGGTCGGTCATCAAGGCGCATTCGGCAGCAAGCGGGGGCGGCCCAAGCACCTCGCAGAGATTCCGCTGGAGTTGACAACCGGGCGGCGGGAGCGGTTGGAGGCGCTGGACGAGGCGTCGCTCAAGCAGGCGCTGGACGGAGTGTTGAGCAAGCGTCGCATCAAAGCGCTGCTGAAGCGTCGGGATAAGTTGCTCGAGGGCTGACCGAGGACGCGGCCAAGCCGAAAAAGGGGCCAGGTTCATTTTTTCGTCAACACTCCAGCCGACGAACCGCGCTGCCCAGAAAAATGAACCTGGCCCCTTTTTTCCGTTTACGGCGCAAGTTTTTGAAAGCAAGCTGGCGCGTCTCGTGCTAACTTCGACGCCTTTGACCTGTCGAGCGAGCCTGCCATGGACCGATCAATCGTCTTGCTGACCCTGGCATTACTGGCCGGCGCTGGTGATGCGGCGAGTTTGAGCGAGCAGGCGGCCGCGGCTGCGGCCGACAACGACCAGGAACGGGCGGCTTCTTTGTGGAAGCAGCACCTGGCCGAAAGCCCGGACGACGGCAGCGCCCATTACCGTCTCGGCACGGCCCTGATGAGCCTGGACCGACTGGACGAGGCCGAGACCCATTTTCGCCGCGCCGGCGAACTGAGCTTTCAGCCCCAGGGGGTAGGCTATCGGCTGGCGCGGATCCAGGCCCGCCGCGGCGAACACGAGCTCGCCCTCGACGCGCTGGAGTCACTGGCCGGCCAGGGTTTTGCGATGCCGGCGCTGATCGAAAACGAGGCCGACTTTGACGCGCTCAAGGAGCGGCCCCGCTTCCAGGCGGCGCTTGAGTCCATTCGCGGCGCGCGTTTTCCGTGCAAGTCCTCGCCCGCGCATCGGGCGTTCGATTTCTGGATCGGGACCTGGGACGTGAGTTCGCAGGGCGCGCCGGCGGGTCACAACGAGATCATCCCGGTCAGCGGCGACTGCGTGTTGTACGAAAACTGGACCTCCGTGACCGGCGGAACCGGCAAGAGCTTCAATTTCTACGACTCGGCCGAAGGCCACTGGCGGCAGATCTGGATCGGCGATCGCGGCGGCGTGATCGAATTCACCGGGCAGTTCGAAGACGGTGTACTGCACTACACCGCCGAGACCAAAAACCCCAACGGCACGACCACGCTGCACAAGCTGGATTTCTACCCCAACGAAGACCGCTCGGTGCGCCAGCACTGGCAGCAGTCGAACGACGGCGGCGAAACCTGGCAGGTGGCCTTCGACGGGCACTACGTCAAGACCCCGACCGGCGACTAAGGGCACGGTCACAGTTTTCGTTTTCGTCCCGCCTTCAAATATCCACGCAAGTCATTGAACCAACTGGGTAAACAGGCACCGCCCAGTGTAACTCGTGCAACATTCAGGTTAATTAGTGCGGTCGGGCTCCCGCGCGCCGCATGCATTCAGGAGCGGTATGCAATGGCATTGCTTACCGCCTTTAGCGGCGAAAGAAGCAGGCTGATTCGCCGGATGCTGCAACAGCGCCCGCCTTTGGAGGTCAGGAGTGCTCGAGTTTGGGGGCGGGCTCGGGCCCGGGCTCCTCGGTCCGTCCGAGCGCGCGGCGGTAGTCGTCCAGCGCGCCTTCGGCGTCGCCTTCGCGTGCCTTCAGCTCGGCCAGCTCGGCGTAGGCCGTCGGGTTCGGGTCGAGCCGTACGCTGGTCTCGTAGTGTTCGCGCGCCTTGCCCCAGATCTCGGCCTTGGCGCACAGACGCGCTGTCAGCAAGTGCAGCGCGGGACTGTCCGGATGGGCCTTGAGCCACTTCTCGGCCTGTGTCAGGGTCGCGCCCGGCGACGGCAGGTCCGCGTAGAGGCGGATCAGCGGCTCGGACCAGTCTTTCTTTAGCGCCGCCAGCAGGTCTTTCTCGGCGGCCTCGCCGGCGCCGAGCTTGATCGCGTTGCCGACGAACGCGCTTAAGTACTGGAAATCCTTGCGCGAGAAGCGGTCCAGCTTGCGCCACAACGCCTCGAGCTGACCGATGTCGGCGGCGTCGTCGAGGCTTTTCAGCGCCGCGCGCCGGCTGATGTCCTGGCCCTGGGCCGGTTCGATGATCTCGGCTTTGACCAGCGCCGGCACCAAATCGCTCAGCTCCCCCCAGCGATCGAGGCGCTCATAGCAGCGCGCCAGCAGCTGCAGCACCCGCGGCCGGCTCTCGCTGCCGCGGCGCACCCGCGACAGGGTGGCCAGCGCCTGTTCGGGCTGGTCGGACGCGAGCTGTAGCTGGGCCTTGGTGATCGCCGCGGAGTCCTTGGCCCGGCCCTCTCGTCCGGCCTGGTCGAGGTAATCCTCCGCCCGCGCGTCACCGCCGCGCCGGTGGGCGGCCTGGGCCGCCCCCAGATATCCCATCGCCGGTCGGTCGCTACCCTTGGCCGCTTTCGCCAGCGCTTTTTCCGCCTTGCGCCAGTTGCCTTCGGACAGCGCCAGCATGCCGACTTCGAGCTGGGCGGCGGCGCGCCGCTCGAAGAAGCGACGGACCACATTGCCGGGCAGGTTCCAGGCCCAGATCACCAGCCGGAACAACGCATAAATGGCCAGCAGCAGGACGATGAATACCAGCACGTTCATCTCGATCGCCCAGCCGCCGGTGCGGATCAGCACGTAGCCTTCGAGAATCGGCAGCGCCCAGATCGCCAGCAGCGCCAGCGCCACCCCGACCAGCAACGCGACGAACGCTTTCACGGCAATCGCTCGGCGCCGGCGGCGAGGGCGCCGGCGGCGCGCACGCTGCGCAGTTGACGCAAGGCCGCGCTGATATCCGGCAGCGGTGGATTCAGGTCGATGGCACGCAGCTCCTCGAGCTGCTCCAGCGCGCCGGTCACCAGTGCCGATTCCTGATCAAAGTAATCGCCCAACCAGTCGCTGACCGCGTCGATCGCGGCCTCGTAGAGCGGCTGCTCGCCGCGCACCGCCGCCAGTTGAGCCACCTGGAGCTGCAGGCGGACGTTCTCCCGCAGCAAGCGCTCCTCCTCCAGCGTCAGCAGCACCGCCTCGGCCTCCTTTTCCCGATGCACCACGACCACGCTGGACAGCACTTCCTTGAAGCGCGGCCACCAGCCGCTGTCGCGATCGCTCGGGGTCAGCAGGTTGGCGCCGCTGGCTTGAAGGCTGCGGCGCGCATCCAGCGGCCATTCGACCGAATTGCGCGCCAGCGCCAGCAGTCGGCCGGACAGCGCGACCCGGTCCGGCAACTCGACCTGGCGCAGCGCCTCGATGTGCCCGGCCACGGTTTGCCGAACCGAGGCGTACACCGGGTCGTCGATCCCGTCGAGGCGTGATTGCGCCAGATTGAGCGCAGTCTGGGCGCCGCGCGGATCGTTCATTAGCTGGAGTCGTTCGCTGGCCGAGCGCAGCAGAAACTCGGTCTCGGCGAGCGCCAGTTCGGCGGTCGTGCTCGAGCGGCTATCGGCCAGCGCGGCGAGACCGGTTTCGAGGTTGACCAGGCGTCGTTCCACGCCCTGCAGGCCGCGTCGGATGTCGTCCTCGACCTTGGCCAGCACGCGATCGACGCCGTCGCGGCCGGCGGCCAGGCGCTCGGTCTCGCGCTGGACCTCGGCGACGTCGGATTCGACCTCGCCGCGCACGTCAGCCAGCGTGCGACGCACCTGGCCGAGATCCTGCGCCACCTGCTCGCGCAGCTCATCGATCGCGGCTCGCAGGGGACGGGCCTGCTTTTCGACCTCTGCGCCGACGTCAGGCAGGTCCGGCAGCATCGGCGCCGCGACTTCGCCCTGTTGTTGCATCAGCCACCACAAATAACCCGTTCCGCCAGCCGCGGCCAGCGCCAGCAGCAGCGCCAGCGCGGCCAGCGCGCCACCGCGGCGGGGTGCAGAGGGATTGACGACCGCCACCTGCGGTGGGACCGCGGGGGGCGGAGGGGCGGCCCGGTCCGGGGGGGTATCGGCCGTCTCCGGCGGTGTTTCGGCGCGCGTCGGCGGTGTCTCGGCCGGCTCCGCGCCGACGGCCTCCGAGGGGGGCGCCGCGTCCGGAGTTTCCGCCGGTGGCTGTGGCTCGGCCTCGTCGGCCGGCGCCGTCGGTCGTTCCTTGTCCTCACTCATAATCGGTCATCTTCACGCCCGGGGTTCTTGCACGAGCGCAGTGTAACCAAGCTTGCCGCGTCCTACCATGCGCCGGCCAGCTCCGCGACCGCCTGCAGGATGTCCTCGGTCGCGGGACCGTCGCTGACCGCGATCCGCCCGTAGCCCAGTTCGCGGGCCGCCGCGGCGATGCGCTTGCTGATCACCGCCAGCGGGCGCCGGGTCAGGGACGCGGGAAGACGCCCCCGGTAAAGCGCGGTGACGTTGGTCACGATCTCGACGCTGGTGGCGGTGACAATGGAGCGCGCGAAGTGCTCGCGCAATCGCTCGAGCGCTCCGCGACGAAGGCGCGGCGGCCGCCGCCGGTAGACGTATACGGGTTCGACCCGTGCGCCGCGCTCGGTCAGGCTCCGGTGCAGCGAACTGCGCCCGTCGCGGGCGCCTAAAATCAGGATCCGGCGACCGCGTGGCTTGGCGAAGGCCGGCTCGGCCAGCAGCGCTTCGCTACCGTGGCCCGCCTCCGGCGCCTGCACGTTGTCCAACCCGACCTGGCGCAGGTCGGCCGCGGTGCGCCCGCCGACGCCCCAGGCCGCGGCGCCGGCCGGCACCCGACCCGCGAGCAGAGACCGCGCGTGCCGCACCGCCGCCGGCGAGGTAAAGATCAGCGTGTCGGCTTTGGTCAGGCGGTTCAGATGGCGCAGCGTGGGCTCGCTGGCCAACGCCGGGCGCAGTTCGATCCCTGGCTGGTGAACCGCGACGCCGCCGAGGGCCTCGATCCGCTCGCACAGAGCCGTTCCTTCGCCACTGGGGCGGGTGACCAGCACCGCCGTTTCATCGAGCCTGAACATGACTTAGGTGTTCTCGGCGATCGCGCTGAGGATCTCGCCGGCGCCTCGCTCGGTGAGCCGCCGCGCCAGGTCGTGGCCGAGGTCGGCCGCGCGCGCCATCGGACCCTCGATCGAGTCCCTCAGCAGGCGCCCGCCGTCGGGCGTGGCCACCAGACCGCTCAGCATCAAGCGTTCGCCTTCAAGCTCGGCATACGCCGCCAAAGGCACCTGACAGCTCCCGCCGAGGCGGGCGCTGAACGCTCGTTCGGCGGTCACGCACGCCGCGGTTGGCGCGTCGTTGAGAGGCTCGAGCAGGGCCTCGCAGTCGCGGTCGCCGGCGCGGATCTCGATCGCGATCGCGCCCTGGGCCACCGCCGGCAGGGACACGGCCGGCGCGATCCGCTCGCGAATCCGAGCGCCCAGTTCGAGCCGGTCCAGTCCGGCCGCGGCCAGGATGATCGCGTCGAAATCTCCGCGCTCGAGCTTGTCCAGCCGGGTGTTGACGTTGCCGCGCAGGCTGACCACGTCCAGATCCGGGCGGCGGTGGAGCAACTGCGCGCGGCGCCGAAGGCTGGAGGTGCCCACCCGGGCTCCCTCCGGCAGCTCGTCCAGGCGCGCATGCCGCGGGCTGACCAGCGCGTCGCGCGGATCGTGCCGCGCCAGGACGACCGGCACCGCGAAACCCGGGGGCAGATCGGTCGGCACGTCCTTCATCGAATGCACCGCGATGTCGGCGGTGCCGGCGCTGAGCGCCTGCTCCAGCTCTTTCAGGAACAAGCCCTTGCCGCCGATCGCGGCCAGCGGCCGGTCCAGCAAGCGATCGCCGCGGGTCGTCATCGGCACCAGCTCGACCGCCAGACCGGGATGGTGGCGCGCAAGTTCGCCGGCCACCGAGCGCGCCTGCCACAGGGCCAGGGCGCTTTCGCGGGTGGCGATTCTTATTCGCTCGAGGCGGCGGGTCGAACTCATGCGGGATGCTAGTACGAACTCCCCAAACAGGACCCTAGAGCGACTTGACGATCTTGCGCACCTGCGGCAGGTTGCGGCGGCTGACCTCGGGTTTGCGGTCGGTGCCGTTGAGCCGCACCACGGTATGCCCATCGCGGGTTTTCTCGAGCCCGGCGATGGCGCTCAGCGCGACCAGGGCGTTGCGATGAATGCGAATGAAGACCTCGCTGAATTCGGTTTCGAGCGATTTCAGCGGTTCCTCGATCAAAACTTCGCCGCCGCGGTGCACCACCGTGACATATTTGTGCTCGGCGTGCAGAAACAGGATTTCGCTGACCGGGACCAGCTCCAAGTTGCCGCGGATGCGGGCGCACAGGTGGGTCCGGGTGGCGGGCTTGAGTGGCGTCTTGGCGCTGGCGCCGGCTTCATAGCGCCGGGCCTTGGCGATGGCCTGCTGGAGGCGCTCGAGGCGCACCGGCTTGACCAGATAATCAATGGCGTTGGCGTCGAAAGCCTCCAGCGCGTGCTGGTCGAACGCGGTGCAAAAGACGATCACCGGCTGATGATCGGCCAGGCGCAGGTGATGGGCCGCCTCGAGCCCGTCCATGACCGGCATGCGGATGTCCAGCAGCACCACCTGGGGACGGTGTTGTTCGATTCGCCGGATCGCCTCGCGGCCGTTGCCGGCGGTGCCGACGACGCGCGTGCCCGGTACGGACTTGAGCATCTGCGTCAGACGTTCGCAGGCCAGTGGCTCGTCGTCCACAATCAGCACGTCCAGATTGGTTTGCAAATCAGCCAACGCCACTAGCCCGCATCTTGCAATGAGTGATATTCACTTGGTTCATTGATCCGGGTCAACAAATATGCGGCGCCTAGTGAAACTTATGCAACATGCGGGCTCGTGCGCAGCGGTACCTTGACCGTGACTGAGAAGCGGGACTCGCTCCGTTCGACCGCCAGCCTGGCGCGCCCGGCGAAACGGTGCTCGAGGCGCTCGCCGATGTTGCTCAGCGCCATCTGACGGCCGGGCCGGGCGTCGCCGGGTGCCACCGGATTGGCAATCGAGAGCCACCAGCCATCATCGTCACATCCGCCGGTCACGTCAATGCGGCCCCCGGCGGGGAGCGGCTGGATGCCGTGATAGACCGCGTTTTCGAACAGCGGCTGCAGAATCAGCGGCGGCAGCGGCTCGGCTTCCGGCAGGGCGCTGGCCTGCCAGTCGACCTCGAGGCGATCGCCGAGACGCAGCTGCTCGATCGCCAGGTAGCGCCGGCACAGGGCCAGCTCCTGCCCCAGCGTGCTGTCGGTATCCGCGCTCGACAGCGCGTAGCGAAACAGCTCGGATAGGTCCTCCACGGTGCGTTCGGCGACCTCCGGTCGAGACCGGATCAGGCTGGCGATCGTGTTCATGCTATTGAACAGAAAATGGGGCCGGATGCGCGCCTGCAGCGCTTTGACCCGCGCCTCGGTCCGGGTTTGAAGATCGGCGCGCCACTGCTGCTGGACGTAGTAGTAGCGCAACGCCGCGGCGGCCACCAGCGCGGCGACCAGCAGGTTATTGGCCACGATGCGGCCGATTTCGGGGCCCGGCAGGGTCAGGTTCAGGCCCGCGAACCGGTCCACCCAGACTGCGCTGAAGCTCGCCGCGACGGTAATCGCCAGCACCAGCAGGTAGGCCAGACCGAGTCCGGCGCGGATACCGGCGCGGTTGAGCCACGGTCGCAGGCCGCAAAGCGCGGTCGCGCACATCAGCGCCACCCACTGCACGAACAGGCTGTTGAGCGCCAGGTGCCGGAGCGGGCTCTCCAGCGTTCGCCCGGGCGCCAGCGCCATGATCACGACCACCAGTTCGGACAACACCATCAGCCCGAACACCGCCGCCGGGCGGCAGAAATTCGGAAACCAAAGCGGCAGCGGATCGCGGCTCATCAGCCCGGCCCGGCTGGTCCCGGGTCGAATCGCCGGCGCAGCCAGCCGCGAATGTCGGCGAGTTCTTCCGGCACCACGCCGTGGGCCACGTCGTAGCTGTGCCACTGGACCGGATATCCCCACGTTTTCAGGCGCTCGGCCGTGAGCCGGCCGAGCGCGATCGGCACCAGCGGGTCGGAACGACCGTGGCCGATCAGAATCGGAGTGGTCGAGCTGGCGGGGTTGCGCTCGGCGTCGAGCGCCTCGGCCAGCGGCAGGTAACAAGACAGGGCGACGATGCCGGCCAGCGGGCGGGCCTGCCTGAGGCCGGTGTACAGCGCAATGGCTCCACCCTGGGAAAACCCACCGAGCACGATGTTTGCGCGGGCGATGCCGCGCCGTTCCTCGGCGTCGATCAGGGCCTCCACCTGGCTGCCCGAAGCGCGGATACCGGCCTCGTCGCCGCCGCGGCGCAGGCCGGCCGCCGAGAAGGCGAACCTCG
>JBFGYD010000002.1:0-19901 GCA_041587615.1 Lysobacterales bacterium | reverse complement strand
TGTGCGAGGACGACGTCATCGAACCGGCCGACCTGCAGCTCAAAGAGGCTCCGGCCCGCGCCACCGTGCCGGCCGGACGCGGCGACGTGCCGCTGGAGGAGTTCATCGGCAACATCGAGCGCGACGCGATTCTCAAAGCGCTCGAGGAGACCCGTTACAACAAGACCGCGGCCGCCAAGCGGCTGGGAATCACGTTCCGCGCGCTGCGCTATCGGCTCAAGAAACTGGACCTGGAGTGACGAAAAGTGACGCAGAGCGTCAGGTGACCCTCGGAGCGGGCGCCGCCGCCGGCGGCCGCGAAGGGCGAGCCCCGGCCCCAATGCCGGCGTTTGGACCGAAAAGCCCGGTTTTTCTGTTAAAAAATCGTTAAATAGCAGCCATTTCTGCAACTTGGCATGGATTCTGCTTGATTCTTCACCGGAACCGTCGGAGCGCGCCGGCTTGTGCTGGTCTCGCGGCGGGCTTCAACAGGAACGAAACTCGTACGAAATTACAAATAGAGGAATCAGTCATGCGCAAGCAATCAGGTTTTACCCTTATCGAACTGATGATCGTGGTCGCGATCGTCGGCATCCTGGCGGCCATCGCCATCCCGGCCTACAAGGACTTCCAGGTCCGCTCCAAGGTCTCGGAAGTGCTCGCCGCGATGGGCGCCTGCAAGACCACGGTCGCCGAGTTCTATCAGTCCAACGGCGGCTGGACCAACAGGCAGGGTGTGGCAATCAACACCGACATCTGTCAGGGCGCCGGCTCGGTCAACAAGTCGCGCTTCCTCGACACCATAATCGTGTCGGCGGCCGGCGTGATTACGGCCACCTCGCAAAATACCGGGGCCGATGCCGAGGGCACGGTCACGATGACTCCGGTGGACGACACCCAGGCGGCCGTGACCGGCACGCAGGACATTTACGAGTGGATCTGCGAACCGGGCCTGCCGCTGGACAACCGGTATCTCCCGGGTTCCTGCCAGGGCTAATAGCTACCGCTCCAACCCGAAGCTCCCTCCGTGCTGGAGGGAGCTTCGCTCCGTTTTCGCCACCAGAGCGCGGGTTTGTCATGTATGACAAAGGCTTCAGCCTGATCGAGCTCATGATCGTGGTCGCGATCGTCGCCATCCTTGCCGCGATCTCGATTCCGGCCTATCAGGATTTCATGGTTCGGTCACGCCTGACGGATGTGCTGGGCGCGATGTCGGCCTGCAAGCTCAACGCGGTGGAGTTCTACCAGGAGAATGCGGGCTGGACCGACGCCGGCGGCGTCAGCATCGACAATTTCGACCTCTGCAGCCGGCCCCAGGGCACCAAGCACATTGAGCCGGGCGGCCTGACCATCGATCCCAACGGCGTCATCAGCGCGGTCACTCGCGATCTCGGTCCAGGGGTTCCCGACGGCGGCGTTGTGACCATGTCGCCCCAGTTCAACGGCCTGAACGTCACCGGCTGGATTTGCGGAGCCGCGGGCACCACGCTCGAGGCCCGCCATCGACCCGGGTCGTGCCAAGGATAGGCCGCATCGGCTTTCCACGGACCGCTATTTTCGACCACTCGGGGGCTTGGCGGGCCGAAAACCTGAACTAATTCACACTCATTGACTTAATTTCTGCGCGCTCAAGTAGTACCCTTAGGCGACTGAAAAGTCGGCATTTCGAGGGTACTACATGGCCACGCCGGGTGTTCACACCATCGCCCTGAGCGGAATCGCGCGCCGCTTGGTCGCCGAAGAGCTGATCGCCGGTCACGACGCGGCCGACGCGCAGGAGAAGTCAGCCAAACAGAAAATTCCGCTGGTGACCTATCTGGTCGAGAATGGGCTGGTTGCCGCCGGTGACATCGCGCGGCTCGCCTCCGAAGAATTCGGCATGCCGCTGTTCGACGTTACCGCGCTTGATCTTGCCCAGGCGCCGGTCAAGCTGGTCGAGGAACGGCTGATCAATCGGCACCGCGCGCTGCCCCTGTTCAAACGCGGCAACCGCCTATTCGTCGGAGTGTCCGATCCGACCAACCTGCGCGGCCTGGACGAAATCAAATTTCACGCGAATCTGGGCGTCGAGGCGATCCTGGTGCGCGACGACGCGCTGGGCCGTGCGATCGACGACGCGCTGAGCGTCGCCGACGAGATGATGGAGGGCCTCACCGACGACGAGGGCCTCGACGACGTCGAATTTTCCGACACCGAGGAAATCGCCCAGGACGACGGCGTCACCGAGTCGAGCCTGGCCGACGACACCCCGGTCGTGCGGTTCGTCAACAAGGTGCTGCTGGACGCGATCAAGCGCGGCGCCTCGGATATTCACTTCGAACCCTACGAACGCAAGTACCGGGTCCGCTTCCGGATGGACGGCGTGCTGAAGCAAATGGCTTCGCCCCCGGTCAAGATGACGCCGCGGCTGGCGGCGCGCCTGAAAGTGATGTCGAGCCTCGACATCGCCGAGAAGCGAGTACCCCAGGATGGCCGGATCAAGCTGAACCTGTCCAAGAACCGCTCGATCGACTTCCGGGTCAGCACGTGCCCGACCCTGTTTGGGGAAAAGATCGTGCTTCGGATCCTGGACGCCTCGGCCGCGCGGATGGGAATCGACAAGCTAGGCTACGAGGAACATCAGAAGCAGCTTTTCCTGGACGCCATCCATAAACCCTACGGCATGGTGTTGGTGACCGGCCCGACCGGGAGCGGCAAGACCGTGTCTCTGTATACCGCGCTCAACATCTTGAACACCGATGCGCGCAACATCTCGACCGCCGAGGACCCGGTCGAGATTCGGATGCAGGGGATCAACCAGGTGCAGCAGAACGTCAAGCAGGGGATGACCTTCGCCCGCGCCCTGCGCTCGTTCCTGCGCCAGGATCCCGACATCATCATGGTCGGGGAGATTCGTGACCTCGAGACCGCCGAAATCGCGATCAAGGCCGCCCAGACCGGCCACATGGTCCTGTCCACGGTGCACACCAATGACGCCCCGCAGACCGTCGCCCGACTGATGAACATGGGGATCGCGCCCTACAACATTACCTCGGCGGTGACGCTGGTGATTGCGCAACGGCTGGCGCGGCGCCTGCACGACTGCAAGAAGAAGGCCGACCTGCCGAAGGAGGCTTTGTTGGCCGAGGGATTCGCGGAAGATGAGCTGGACGACCTGGTAATCTATGAACCGGTCGGCTGCACCTCCTGCAATGAGGGCTACAAGGGGCGCGTCGGCATTTACCAGGTGATGCCGATCACCGAGTCGATTCAACGCATCATCCTGGAGGGCGGAAACGCGCTGCAGATCGGTGATCAGGCAGACAAGGAAGGGATCGCGGACCTGCGCGCGTCGGCGATGAACAAGGTTCGAGAGGGGATTACCGGGCTGGCGGAAATCAACCGGGTGACGAAGGACTAAGCGGAGTAGCGTACTTTATGGCCACCAAAGCGGCAGAACTTCCGATTTATACCTGGGTCGGCACCGACAAGCGCGGCGCCCGGCTCAAGGGCGAGCAATCGGCCAAGAACATCAACCTGGTCAAGGCTGAACTGCGCCGCCAGGGGATCAATCCGACCAAGGTGCGTAAGAAGACCAAGCCGCTGTTCGGCGGCGGCGGGCGACGCATCAAACCCCAGGATATTGCGGTGTTCAGCCGCCAGCTCGCCACCATGATGGCGGCCGGGGTGCCGATGGTGCAGGGATTCGAGATCGTGGCCGGCGGGCAGTCCAACCCGCGCATGCGAGACATGTTGCTGGACATCAAGAACTCGATCGAGAGCGGTTCGTCTCTGAGCGAGGCACTGGGCCGCCACCCGGTGCACTTCGACGAGCTCTACACCAACCTCGTTCAGGCCGGCGAACAGGCCGGGGTGCTGGACACGCTGCTCGACGAAATCGCCACCTACAAGGAACGGATCGAGGAGATCAAGGGCAAGATCAAGAAGGCGATGTTCTACCCGGCCGCGGTGATCGCGGTCGCCGTGATCGTGAGCCTGGTGCTGCTGATTTACGTGGTGCCCCAGTTCCAGGCGATTTTCCAGGACGCCGGGGCCGACCTGCCGGCCTTCACGCTGATGATTATCGGCGTGTCCAACTGGCTGCAGGACAAGGGCTTCCTCGTGTTCGTCGGAATCGTAGTCGCGATCGCCGGGCTGATTTTTCTGAAAAAGCGCTCGCTTGCATTTGCCCATCTGCTGGACCGTATCGTGCTCAGGATCCCGATCATCGGTCAGATCATGCATAATTCGGCAATCGCCCGCTTCGCGCGCACGCTGGCGACCACGTTCGCCGCCGGCGTGCCGCTGGTCGACGCGCTGGAAACGGTATCCGGCGCCACCGGCAACTCGGTCTACGGCAACGCGGTGAAGCGAATTCGCGACGACGTATCGATCGGGCATCAACTGCAGCTGGCGATGCGGCAGGTCGACCTGTTTCCACATATGGTGATTCAGATGACCGCGATCGGCGAGGAATCCGGCGCCTTGGACAAAATGCTCAAGAAGGTCGCCGAGTTCTACGAGACCGAGGTCAACAATGCGGTCGACGCGCTCAGCAGTCTGCTCGAACCGCTGATCATGGTGGTCATCGGGGTGCTGGTCGGCAGCCTGGTGGTCGGCATGTATCTGCCGATCTTCAAACTCGCCGCGACCGTCTAGTTCCAGGCCGCCTCGGCCGCCCGAGACGGCCGAGTAGTTCTTGAATTCGACTGCGCCGCGTTCGGGCGTGCCCGGACACGGCGGATATTCCACTCGCGAGGGGAGTCACCGATTTGGATGCCATGTTTGGGCTCGACGTGTTCGCGGACCATCCGGGTCTATGGATCGGCGTGGTGTTCGTGTTCGGGCTTTTGGTTGGCAGCTTTTTGAACGTGGTGATCCTGCGCCTGCCGCGGCGGCTGGAGTTCGAATGGCGTCAGCAACACCCGGATACGGGCGAGCAGGGGGAATTGGCCCTGGAACCGCCGCCGGATCTGGTTTTTTCGCGCTCTCAGTGTCCCAGTTGCGGACACCGGATCACCGCCGGTGAAAACATTCCGCTGCTGAGCTACCTGCTGCTCAAGGGCCGTTGCTCGGCCTGTTCGGAGCCCATCTCGGTCCAATATCCGGTGGTCGAGGGCTTCACCGCGGTGGCCTCAGCGCTCATCGCCTGGCGCTTCGGACCGAGCCTGGCCGGCGCCGCGGCGTTGGTACTGACCTGGGCGCTGATCGCGCTGAGCGTCATCGATCTGCGCGAGCAGCTCCTGCCGGACCTCATTACCCTGCCGGTCCTCTGGCTCGGCCTGCTGCTGAATGCCGCCGGAGTGTTCACCGACCCGGCCAGCGCCATCATCGGCGCCGGCGCCGGCTACCTGACCCTGTGGTCGGTCTATCAGGTGTTCAAGCTGACCACCGGCAAAGAGGGGATGGGCTACGGGGATTTCAAGCTGCTGGCATTGTTTGGCGCATGGCTCGGATGGCAGTACCTGCCGCTGGTGATCCTGCTGTCGTCCCTGGTCGGGGCGCTGGTCGGGATCGGCCTGATCGTGTTTGGCGGGCGCGACCGCAATATCCCCATTCCGTTTGGTCCTTATCTGGCGGCGGCGGGCTGGATCGCACTGCTGTGGGGCGAGCGCATCATCGACGCCTACCTTGACGTGAGCGGGCTCGGATGAGCGACTACCGGGTCGGCCTGACCGGAGGGATCGCGTCGGGCAAGTCGACCGTCAGCGAACTGTTTACCCAGCACGGGGTGGAGGTGATCGACGCCGACGTGATGGCGCGCGAGGTCGTGGCCCCGGGACAGCCGGCGCTCGAGACCATTGTCGAAGAGTTCGGATCCGGCATCTTGCTGGAGGATGGCTCGCTCGACCGCCAGGCGCTGCGCCGGCTGGTGTTCAAAAGTCCGCAACGGCGTTCTCGGCTAGAGAAGATCCTGCATCCCCCGATCCGCCGGTTGATGATGGAGCGGGCGCAGGCCGCAAGCTCGCCTTACTGCATTCTCGCGGTTCCGCTGCTGATCGAGGGCGGGCTTTATCGCGAAGTCGACCGGGTGCTCGTCGTCGACATCGATCCCGAGACCCAGCGCGAGCGGCTCAAATGGCGTGACGGCAGCACCGATCAGGAAATCGAGGCGATCCTCAAGGCCCAAACCGGGCGCGGCGAGCGCTTGACCCACGCCGACGACGTGATCGACAACTCCGGCGCGCTGGACGACCTCACCGCGCAGGTCGAGCGGCTGCACTATTACTACCTGGAACTCGCCCGGCTGGGGCCAACTCGCACCGACCCCGCGGTGGAATAGTCTACCGTCGGTCACCGGTCGCGGGCGCGCATGCGGCGCAGTTCGCCGCCGGTGTAGGCGCGCCGGGAGCGCAGCGCAAACAGCGGGAACATCACCACTCCCAGACCGCCGATCAGCAGGAGCGGATAGTAGACGACATAGTCTTGGCCGGCAGCGACCGCGATCAGCCCGGCGATAAGCGCGGCGCAGCCGAGCGCGGCGGCCAGCCAGCAAAGGGTCAGCGCCAGGTTCCGTGCCCGGCCGCGACCGACCAGAATTCCTACCAGCGCTCCCAGGGAGCCGAACAACACCCCGCCCACGGCCCCGATCCAGCCGGCCTCGGAGGCCGACCACCAGGCACCCGCGGCGCGCGCCAGTTCGCCCCAGCTTGCGGCCTGGACCAGGGTCGGGCCGGCGATGCCAACCCGGCCGCCCCCCGGCAGGATCACGCGCAGGCGAAGCGCGGTCGGGGTGCGCCAAGCGCCGTTCGGTTGGGAGGCGTTGAACGGAAGCTCCAGCGTGCGCCAGGGCCCGGTGCCGGCCAGCGGCTGACGCGAGAAGTAGACCTCGCCCGGACCGAATGCGGCATCCATCTGGATCGCTCCGTCCGGCGCCACGTCCTGGTGGCGGATCTGCATGCGCAGCCCGAAGAACGGTTGACTGATGGCCGGCCCCTCGAGCTCGATGAGGCTCAGGTCGGCCGAATCCGGGGCGTCGATCTCGAGAGTCCCGTCGCCGCCAAGCTGGACGTACCGGACTCGATCGGCCACGTCGGTCGGCCACGCCAGCGCCCGCGCCGGCGACCCAGCCGCGGCCGCGGTTGCCACGCCAGCGATGGCGGCGACGACGCAAAACAAACGGTTCAGCGGGTTCATGTTTCACCTCCTGGCGTTCGCCGCTCGCGCCGATAAGCGCGCAGCAGTTCATCGAACGCCTTGTCAGTCAAATTGCCCTCGGCGTATTGCAGCCTCAGCGCACGCTCGAAAGGACCTTCGTCTTGTCGGGATTCGATCAAGCGAATTTTTTCGATCAGCCGGTCCAGGCGCAGCCGAATGGTCGGATAGCTGACCCGGTAGTCGGCGGCCAACGCCTTGAGCGAGCCGGAATTGAGCACGAAGCGCCGGGTAAACGCCAGGTCTTCCTCGCTGAGGTGCTTGAGCCACTGAGGCCAAATCTGGTCCATTCATTAAGTTAAACATTTTTTGATATTGATATCAATAAAATTGAATTTTAGTTTAACTAAATCTACAAAAAGCTAACTTTGATCGAGCTGAGGTGCGCGCAAATGGACGCTCCCAGGTTCGCGCGTGAATGAGTGCGGACGCCACGCCGGTCTGGCATAGTGGCACGGACGATGTTTTTGCCGCACCATTCTCATCACTCGACACAATTGAGGGTCGCTCATGCTCAAGCTGCTTTTGGCCGGTCTGTTGGTATCCAATCTGGCCGCGGCCGGGACCACGGTGATGATCTCGCCAACCCGCGACACCGCTATTTACGAGGAAAACAACAACGCCAACGGGGCCGGCGGCAACCTGTTCCTGGGCCGCATCCGAACCGGCGGCGAGCGTCGGTCGCTGATCGCCTTCGACGACCTGTCCCAGATCCCTGCCGGCGCGACCATCGTCAGCGCGCAACTCGAGATCCGGGTTAATCGGGGCCGCGGCGGCGCGGTCAGCACCTCCATCCACGAACTGAACGCCGACTGGGGCGAGGGCGGCTCGGTCGCCGGCGGCCCCGGTGGCCAGGGGGCGGCGCCCAGCAACGGCGGCGCGACCTGGAACCACGCCTTTTTTTCCGACACCGGCTGGCCGGCCGGCGGCGACTTTGCCCCGGCGCAGCTGTCGACCGTGAACGTGCCAAGTTCGGGCACGGTCACGTTTCCGAGCACCCCGGCGCTGGTTTCTGCGGTGCAGGCCTGGGTCGACGGCACCGCCCCGAACAACGGCTGGCTGCTGCGCGCCGACCCGGGCGCGCCGACCCAGTCGGCCAAACGTTTCGGTTCACGCGATAACGGCGCGGCCAGCAACCGCCCGGTGCTGATCGTCGAATACGAGGAGGGCCAGGCGGTGACGCTGACCGAGCTGACGATCAGCGGTCCAATGGCGGTGAATGAGTCCAGCAGCGCAAACTACACGGCAACGGCCACGTTCAGCGACGGCAGCATGGCCGACGTCACCGATCAGGCCAGCTGGTCGGATGATTCGGCGTTTGCCGATATCGGCACCGACGGCGTGCTGACCACGTTCAGCGTCGGTAGCGATCAGCTCGTGACGATCACGGCGAGCTTTACCAGCGATGAGGTAGAGCGCTCGGACGACTTGGCGGTCGTGATTGAAGATCTATCCCAGCAGATCAATTACGGCCTGGCCGGCGGCTGGTTCAACCCGCTCACGGCGGGCCAGGGCTTTCTGTTCGACTTCCAGCTCGAGTCCCAGTTCATGTTCGTCGCCGCGTTCACGTTCGACACCGCAGCCGGGGTCAAGGGCGGCGCCATCGAGGGCGCCGAGCAGCGCTGGTTTACCGCCCAGGGCAACTACGCGGGCTCGCGCGCGGACCTGACGATCTTCCAGACGCGCGACGGCGTGTTCAACGACCCCACCGTGCCGGTGACCACCGCGGTCGGCACGATGGAAGTAGAATTCGACACCTGCACCGAGGCCACCATCACCTATGACTTGCCCGATTTCGGGCTGGCTGGGGTGATCCCCGTGACCAAGCTGCTGGCCGATGAGATCTGCACCCGGATCAACGATGGGGAGATCGAAATCAAGCAGGCCGGCGGCGTCGCGCCGGCCGGCGAAGGCCAGGCGATCAACTACGGTCTGATCGGCGGCTGGTTCGACCCCGCGACCGCGGGACAGGGGTTCCTGTTCGACTTCCTGCACGAGTCCGACTTCATGTTCGTCGCCTGGTTCACGTTCGACTCGGCCGCTGACGCGCGCAAGGGAGGCAGCATTCCCGGCGACGAGCTGCGCTGGTTTACGGCCCAGGGAAGCCATACCGAGACCCGCGCTGACCTGACCCTGTTCGCCACCCGCAACGGGGTATTCGACGACCCGACCATGCCGACCACCGAAGAGGTCGGGACCATGGGCATCGAGTTCGACGACTGCACCAACGCCAGCATCAGCTACGACCTGCCGGGCCTCGGGCTGTCCGGGGTGATCCCGGTGACCAAGCTGCTGGCTGACGAGATCTGCACCGCGATCAACGAAGGCGGGATCGAAGTGGGCCGCTGACGCGATTCGTGCCATCGCCCGAGCACCGGCTCGGGCCGTGACCTCGCGCCCGGCGGTCAGCGACAGGGTCGGCGCCGGGCCGGGCGCGCTGCGATGTGAGTGACTGCAACCGCGGCCCGCCGGGCTTCGTCCAAAGGGTGAATTCAGGAATTCCGAGGGCTCACGATGGACCAATTCTTCTGGCCGATTTTCGGCACCGTGTTCATTCTCATCCTGCTCGCGATGTCGTTGATCGGCGCGCAGTTGAGCGCCAGCCGCAAGCTAAAGCTCAGGCAGATCGAGAAAGAGGAGCGGGTCAAGGCGATGGAAGCCGGAGTGCCGCTACCGGAAGTGGCGCAGATCGGCGCCAGCGAAGTCTTTAACGCCGATCACGAGGCCGGCTTTCAGCGGCAGGTCCAATGGTTCCGGCTGCTCTCGCTGGCGGTTGGCCTGTTTCTGGTCTTCACCGGCGCCGGCATGGGCCTGGCCTTCAAGCTTTCCGGGGATGCCGATTTGAACGACCTGGCCTCGATCGGCGCGATGCCAATGTTCGCCGGCTTCGGACTGCTGTTGTTTTGGTTCCTGAGCAAGCGCGCCACCGAGAAGTGAGGATTCGGCGATCGAACGCTGGCTGCCCTTTTTCGTGACCGCGAGCGACCGCCCCCGGGGGCAGGAGTCTGCCGCCGCGGGTGCCGCCGCGAACGCCGGCTGGGACGACGCGCAGCTCGTACGGCAGGTCGTGGAGCGCGAATCGAGAGCGCATTTCGATCTGCTGATCAGCCGCTACCAGGACAAAGTGTTCCGGCTCGCGGCATCGGTGCTCGGTCCGACCTTGTCCGGCCACGCGGAGGACGCCGCACAGCAGGCATTCGCACGCGCCTTCACGCGATTGGCTTCTTTCCGCGGCGAATCCTCGTTCGCGACCTGGTTATACCGGCTCAGCTACAACGCCGCGGTCGACCTGCGCCGCAAACTAAGGCGCCACACGGCGCGAGAGGTTCGGGCAATCGGCGATTTCCGCGCCGCCGGCGACGCGCCCAGTGACCGGCACGCGCGCGACCAGGAGGACCGCCGCGTGCGCGCCGCGGTGGCCCGACTCCCAGAGAGCTACCGTACCATCGTGCACCTTTACTATTGGCAGGAACTGACCGTGGCGGACATCGCGGAAATTCTGGGGTCCAATCCCGGCACCGTGAAGTCCTATCTGTTTCGCGCCCGACAGCGCCTCGCACGATTGCTGCAGAGTGACCGATGAATACAACGGCTCCGCTGTCCGAAAGAAAACTCCGTCAGGCGTTCGAGAACACGCCGCGGGGTGACCTGGGCTCCGATTTTGGGAACCGAGTTCTCAGCGAACTCGACTCCCCCGGGACAGCCCGGCGGACATTCTCGCGGGCGGCGGTCATCGCGTGCTGGTTGGTGCTCGCGGCGGCCGCGGTGGCGGTAATGGCAACCGTCGATTGGCGCGTGCTCGAGCCCGGCTCGACGGCCGCGACCATCGTCGGAGGCGGCCTGCTGCTGTGCCTGGGCGCGCTCGCGTTCCTGCTGCGGATCTCCCGATCCCGCTTCATGGAGCTGCTCTGGCGCACGCTGCTCGATTAGCGAACCGATCCTACGCCGCGAGGGCATCCTTCCCGAGACGGGGTAAAACCGACCCGTGCACCCACGAATCTTCGCCCTGGTCGGTTCATCGGCGTCGCGTGCATGCCTCGAGGAGCTCAGGCCGAAGTGATCCAATCGGGCCGGGTATTCGTATATCATGGATATGAGCGCATGCTTACGCCTCGCGCCACCGCGGCCGTTGGCCGCTGGCGGTAGAAAATACCCGTTGGACATCGCTGGCAAACACGAGTCAGCGGTCGAAAGCGACGCTGAACTGATCAACGCTCTGCGCCGCCAGGATACGACCGCGCTCGAGAAACTCTACGACCGGCATTCGGCGCGAATGCTGGGGGCCGCCATGCGGATCTTAAACAACCGCGGCGACGCCGAAGACCTGTTGCACGACGTATTCGTCGAGGCGTGGCAGAACGTCGCCAGCTACGACCCTCGCCGCGGGTCGCCGCTGACCTGGTTGCTGACCCGGCTCCGGTCGCGGGCCATCGACCGGCTGCGCAGCCTCGAACTGGCGCGCCGCCACGCGATGGCGGCCCCGCCCAGGGTGGCGACGATCGCTCGAGCGGACTCAGACGGTGTCGCGGGGCGCTGCCGGGCGGCGATGGCCAGCCTCTCCCAGGCCCAGCGTACGGTGCTGGAACTGGGCTATTACCGCGGCCTGACCTGCAGCGAGATCGCGGTCCATTGTGATCTGCCGATCGGCACGGTCAAGTCGCGCCTGTCGGCCGCGCTGGCAAACCTGCGCGGCAAACTAACGCCACAAACGGAACATGACTGACAAAAACAGCGACAATCAGGCCCGTTTGCTCGACTTTCTTCTCGGCGTACTCGAGCCGGGGGCGGCGGCCGAAGTCGAAACCGAACTCGGCGCTGACGCCGCGCTCCGGGCGCGCCTGGCGGATCTGGCGTCCGATTTCGATGCGGTGCGTGATGCGCTCGAGGAGCCGCCGAGCAACGCAGCCCGCGACGCGCTGATAGGAGCCGCGGCTGGCGGATTCGACCCGTTTGTTCCGCGACTCAGCGCCTTTCTCGATCTCGACCACGATCAGACCCAGGAAATCCTTCGCCTCGCCACGCGTGAGCCCGAGCAATGGTCCGAGCGGCAGTCGCCGGGCGTGTGGACCCATCCGGTAGCGGCCGGCCCGCGCCACCGGGACGCCGGCGCATTCCTGCTGCGGCTGGATCCCGGAGCTCGAATCGGGCGGCATCGTCACCGCGGCGTCGAGTGGGGATTCTTACTCAGCGGCCGAATGGCCGACGACCTCGGCGACCTGAAGGCCGCGGGCGACATCGTGCACAAGCCGGTCGGCAGTGCACATCGGGTCTGGAACCCCGGCACTCGTCCGGCGATTGCGGTCAACGTCGTCTACGGCGGTTACCACTGGCTGTCCTGAACCGGCTCCCGCGAATCGACCATCGCTCCACCTAGCAGAGACGGCAAATCCTCGTGGGCGCCTCCAAATAGCGAGGCCGATCGGTCCTCGTCGCCGCTCACTTGAACCGCGCAGCCCGTTGATCTTGCTGATTAAAGCTAAACCTGAGCGCCGGGTTCGTGGTAAAATGGGCATTCGCATGGCGGAGGGTCACTTCGAACATGGGGGACCTGTTTGGCAGCGGCGTATTGGGTCCGGTGCTGGGCGCCGCCATCGGTTTGGCTCTTGGCTGGCTGGTCGCGAGACTGACAGCCCAGAGAAAACTGGATCGGGAGCGTCGGGCCTGCCAACAGGAGCTCGAATTCCGCCGCGGCGCCAGCGACGCGGCGGCGCGCGAGGTTCGGCGGATGAAATCCGATCTGGTGCAAGCCGAGGCTGCCCGCTCCGATTTGAGTGCAAAACTGGATGCCAGCGATAAGCGGCTCGCGCGGCGCGATCGTACGGTCGAAAAACTGGTCGCGGAAGTCAACGACCTCAGCACGCACCTGAAGGGATTGGACCAGAGCCAGCAAGGGCTGCGCGATAAACTCGAGGACAAGAGCCGGCGGCTCGACGAGAGCCGGCGGCGGATCGCGGACCTGGAAGCAGCACACGCGATGTTGACGGAGACCGAAGCGGACCTGACCGCCGAACTGGCCCACGCCAGTAGCGAGTTGAGCGCATTGCAGGAACGTTTCGCAGAAGCTTCGTCTCAAAAGGACAAGCTCGACGCCGCGGTGCACCAGATCAGGGCCGGACAGCAGCATCCGCTGGCAGCCGCGCTGAGAGCCGCGACCGGGCAGCTCGAAGCGGCGAACCGAAGGCTGGAATCGCAGCAGCGGATCATTGCCCGGCTGCGCTCCGAACTCGAGCAGGCACGCCTGCCGGCTGGCCGGGAGCACGATCCGCGGGCGGGTCAAACTTGAAACATGGAATTGCTAGGGACCGTCAACCACCGATGGCACCGCTGACGTCACCCGACCCGAGGATCGGCGCATGATCGCCGATGTCCTGCTACGGGTTTTGGCCGCGGCCGTGGTCGGCTTCGCTGCCGGCTGGCTGATCAAGTCGGTGTTTGCCCGCGGTCGACTGAGACGCGCAGAGCGCTCGCTGCAGCGGCAACTGCAAGCCTGCAAGGCGGAGCTGGACATCGCCCGTAACAAAGCCCAGACGCTCAAGCCCCGAAGCCGTCAGTTGGAGCTGCGCAATCAGGAACTCGAGGCGTCTTTCGAAAAGGTCAATGGCGAACTCGAACAGATCCGCGGTTCGTTTGCCAAGCGCGAGAAATCGATATCCGAACTGCGTGCCGGTCTGGTCGAGGCGCAGCAGAATATGGAAGACGTAGACCGGTTGCGGGCCCGCCTCGCCGCGCAGGACAAGAAGCTGAAGGAAATGGTCGGTCTGCGCTCGGAGCTATTTGAGCGAGCGCTGCATCTTTCCGAAATGGACTCGATGAAAGCGGAACTGGACACGCTCAGCGAGCGGGCCACCAGCCTGGAGGCGGAGAATGAGCGGCTGCACAACGAGCGAGACAAATACGACGAGGCATTGACCCTCGCTCGGGAACGCATCAGCAGCCTTGAGGCGGCGTTGGACCAGAGCCAGCTGAGCGCTCCGGGCCGCGAACCCGAGGGCGACGCCAACGCGGAGCAGATTGCTCAACTGCAGGAGCGACTCAAGGACCGCAACGCCGCGGTGGCCGAAATGCGGGCCGATCTCGACCGCCTGACGCGGGGCTACCAGCGGCGGATTCGGGATTTGGAGCGCAAACTCGGCAGCCGCGCTGACCACAACATCAGCGCGATGATCGACGCCGAAAAGCCACCGACCCTGAGCCGGTTTGCGAAAATGGAGCCGAACCGGGTCGACGACATGACCGAGATCTCGGGCATCGGCCCGGTGCTGCAGCAGACGCTCAATGGTCTGGGCATCCATTCCTACGATCAACTCGCCCGACTGACGCCGGCTGACATCGAGCGCTTCGGCCCCGAGCTGGGCCCGCACAAGTCCCGCATTCTACGCGAGGACTGGATCGGCCAGGCGCAGCGCCTGCACGAGCAGAAATACGGATCCAAAGTAAAACACTGAATTGGCCGGCCGGGGCGCAGTTACCCGCGCCGCATGATCCTCAGGAAACGCCGCATCAGCAGCCCGAGCAGCGCGATCTGGAACAGCGAGCCGACCAGCGCGAACAGCCAGTCGAGTGGATCGCCGCGCGCCGCCTGCCAGAACGCCTTGGCCGGCCAGTAGGTCGGCACCACGCCCACCGCGAACTGCCAGGGCCCATCGATGAACCAGGCCGCGACCGGCGGTAGGGTCAGCACGCCGTTGGCCTTGGTCAACGCAAGCCCCTGCACTTTGTTGGCCGCAAAGGTGCCCAAAAAAAGAGCAAACACCGGCGCCAGCGGGGCCACGGCGAGCGACATCCACCATAGCGTTACGGAGCTCACCGGGGTCAGCGCGGAGATCTCGAGCACCACCACGGTCAGCACCACGCTCAAAAGCATTGGCATCGTGGCCCGGTATCCAAGATAACCGGCCAGGCCCAGCGGCGTGACCTGGATGGCCGACAGAGTCGCGTCGTCGCGCTCGTCCAGCAGCATGAAGCCGACCACGATGCCGGCCAGGATCGGCATCAGCAGCAGGTTGAAGCTCATCACCAGCGGGTAATATGGCGTCAGATCGAACCCGTAACGCTGTTCCAGGCTGCGAGCCAGCGCGGGAACCCCCCAGCGGGTCAGAAACCCAACCGGAATCGCAATCGCGATCATCCAGCGCAACAGGGAATCCCGGGCCACGCTGCGCCAGTCGATGGGCGCCAGCGCGACGAACGCCCGCCCGAGCCCGCGAATGGCACGAGCGCCGCTGGGCGGTGCGTGTCTACTGAGCCGGGTCAATGACGTGAACACTGCAGGGTGGGCGCCGAGTGCAAACCGTGTCATGGGCCTTGGCACCGCCAGGCCTCTTCTTTGACCGACGGGCTAGGCTCATCAGCCCCGCACCACGAAGCGGTGAAACGCTCGCCGGGCCGCAGCATAGGCCAGGCCGATCCAAAGGCAGCTTGCCACCACGCCGTAGAGCCGCCCGCCCACCGCGGCAGGATCGAAAGCGGCCCGCAGCAGCGACAACGGCGCCTCGATCGGGTGCAAATAGATCAGGTCGTGCCGCCAGTCGCCGAGGTAGACCAGCATCGGCACCATCAACAGCGTCGTCCAGGCGAACGACGGGAACAAGAATTCGTTGATCGAATCGTAGCGGACCACGAGCAGGAACCCGAACAGGCACAGCATCACGGTGGCCAGTAGCACGCCGGCGCTCAGCGCGGCCAGATCGACCTCGCCGACCCCCGCGATCACGACGATCGCCAGCGACTCGATCAGCGACAGCGCCACCAGGGTCATGATCTTGGAAGCCAGGTATTCCCAGCTTCTCAGCGGTGTCACCACCTGCGCCTCGAGCGACCCCTCGCCCCGTTCGAGCAGGACCAGTCCGGCAACGAAATAGAAACCGTTGATGTTGATATTGGTCAGCAGTAGCACCGGCAGCAGCCACAGCGCGGTGGCCGCGGGCAGCCAGGCCAGCAGCGCGCCGCTCATCAGTACGACGGCCGCCGCGGCGTAGTAGAAGCCGTTGGCGAACTGGAGCCTCAGGTCCAGCCACAGCGTCGCGCTCAGCCGACGATTCATCGCAGGCTGCGGCCGGTGACCTGGATGAAGATTTCATCGAGAGTGGCCTCCTGGGTGTGGAGCGTGTGGACTTCGCCGGTGCGCAGAATTTCGATAAACGCCCGGTCGTCGGCCAGACCGTCGAGATCGAACAAGCGCTTCTCCACTCGACCGTTTACGCGGTGCTCGACCGCCAGCCGCTTGCTGCCGTAGCGCAGCTTGAGATCCTGCGTCCGGTCGATCAGGCAAATCCTGCCCTCGTCGATGAACGCCGCCCGGTCGCACAGCTCGTCCACCGCGGCCATATCGTGCGTGGTCAGGAACACTGTCTTGCCGGCGTCCCGCTGTGCCGCAATGAGCTGCTTGACCCCGCGCGCGCTGGCCGGATCGAGCCCGGCCGTCGGCTCGTCCAAAAACAGCAGTTCCGGATCGTTGACCAAAGCCCGCGCCACTCCGAGGCGGGTCTTCATGCCCTTGGAATACCGACCCACCGGCGTCGCGGCCGCGTCGGCCAGTCCGACTGCCGCCAGCAGCTCGTCGGGGGGGTCGCCGTGATGCTGATAAAGCGCGGCAAAATATTTCAGGTTTTCGAACCCGGTCAGCTTCAGGTAGTGATTCGGAAACTCGAACGACACCCCGATGCGCTCGTAATAGTCCGAACCCCACGCGGCCAGGTCGCGCCCGAACACGCGAGCGGCCCCGCGGTAGGCCTTGAGCAGGCCGATCAAGATCTTCTGGGTGGTCGACTTGCCGGCGCCGCTGGGCCCGAGGAAGCCAAAAATCTCGCCTTCCTCGATGCCGAAGTCGAGCTCGGCGACGGCCGGGTGCTCGGTCCCGGGGTAGGCGAAGCTTAGATTCTCAACCTCGATCAACATCGGCCAGCGATGATTTGAGATCCTCCAGCAGCATCTGCATTTGCTCCCGGTGGGTGCGAAAGGCGACCACCGCGATGCGGATCGCAAACACCCCGTGGAGCCGGGTCCCGGTCAAATGGACCCGCTGTCGCTCGTTGATCGCGGCCAGCAGGCGGCGTGTTCGCGCGTTGGCCTGCTCGAGCGACCCACCGCTCCGCTTGAGCGCAAAAGCCAGGATCGAAAGCTCCGCCGGCGCGAGGATCTCCAGCGTGCCAATGGCGCGAATCTGTTGCTCGACCCAGCGCGCCAGATCGAGTTTCTCGTCGAGGCAGTCTCGAAATGCCCCCGCCCCGTGGAGCTTGAACGGGAGCCACACGCGGAGCCCGCGAAACGGCCGGGTCAGCTCCGGCGACAGCTCGCAGAAATCGACCAACTCGTCCTCTGCCTGCAGCGGTGGCAGATAGTCGGCGATCGAGCTGTGGGTCGCCTTCAGGTGGCGGCCGTCACGCACCAGCAGCGCGCCGGTCCCGTAAGGCAGGAACAGGGTTTTGTGTGGGTCCAGCACGACCGAGTCCGCCGCCTCGATTCCGTCCAATATCCGGCGCCCGCGTTCGGTCAGCCTGAAAAAACCACCGTAGGCAGCGTCGACGTGAAACCACAGCCGCTCCCGATTCGCCAGCGCGGCCAGCTCCGGCAGCGGGTCGACCGCGCCCGAATTCGTGGTGCCGGCGCTGGCGACGATCAGGAACGGCCGGCGACCGGCGCCGCGGTCGGCGGCGATCGCGCCGGCGAGGCGCTCAGGATCCAGGCGGTAGGCTCGGTCGGCCTCGAGCACCCGGAGGCTCGATTGCGGAAATCCGGCCAGGCGCGCGGCCTTGGCGACGCAGTGGTGGGCCTGGTCGGACAGGTAGATCACGGCGTCGCCGAAATCCTCGCCCAGCAGCGCCACGCGGGCGGTGATCAGCGCGCTCAGGTTGGCCAGCGATCCCCCGGAGGTCAGAAAACCGCGGGCGGTTTTTGGATAGCCCATGATCTGGCAAAACCAGCGGATCACGTTGGCCTCGAGCTGACTCAGAGCCGGCGCCACGGCGGCAATCCCGACATAGCGATTGAGCGCGTTGGAGATCAGGTCGGCGAGCGCGGCGTGAAAGATGCCGCCCCCGGGTACGTAGCCCATGAACCCCGGCGAAACAGGATTCAGGCTCAGCGGCGCCGCTTCGTCGAACAGCAGATTCAGCAGCGACCCGAAGTCAACGCGGCCCTCGGGCAACGGCTCGGCGAGTGATCGGAGAAACTCGGGATCGGCTTCGGCGCTTGAGTCGACCGGCTGTTCCGGGAGCGACCGGATCAGCGCGGTGATGCGGTCCATCGCGGCCGCGACGAACCCGCGCATCTGCGCCTCGCTCAGTTCCAGAGGATGCGATGAGCCCATGGCGGCAGATTACCGGGGACTGGACCCCTAAGAAAGGGCCCTGACCCCTTCGTCGCCGGAAAAGGGTCCTGGACCTTTTTTTGGCTCGACGTGCCAGGCCCAAGCGAGGTTGCGGTTTTGCCGCAAGCAGGCCAAGGCGAGCATGGCGGTTTTCGGCGTAGCCGAATGAGGCCTTGCGAGAACGGCCGTCGCGCAAAGAAGCAGCCTGGCATGGGCCGTGCTGCGCTTCAGTGTTACCAGGTCATCCGAGCCGGCCGTGGCAGTGCTTGTACTTCTTGCCGGAGCCGCACGGGCAGCGGTCGTTGCGACCTACCTTCTCGCCCTGGCGCACATACGGCTGGGCCGGAGCGACGTCGGGCGCGCCCGGCGCAACCGCGCCAGCGGGGGCGCCGGCCGGGGCCGCGGCCGGGGCGCCAGCGGCCGGATGCTGGTTTTGCATTTGGGCGCGCGACTTGCGTTGTTCGTCGACCGCCGCGACGTCCTCGGGGGCCTGGATCTTGACCCGTGCCAGGATCCGGATCACGTCGTGCTTGATCCGCTCCAGCAGCTCACCAAACATCTGAAACGACTCGCGCTTGTATTCCTGCTTGGGCTGTTTTTGGGCATAGCCACGCAGGTGGATGCCCTGGCGCAGGTAATCCATGTTGGCCAGGTGATCTTTCCACAACTGATCCAGCACGTGGAGCATGACCGCCTTTTCGAAATTGCGCATCACCTCGGGGCCGGTGAGCTGTTCCTTGGCCAGGAAAAACTCTTCGGCCGCGGCGTGGATCTTGTCGCGCAAACCGGTCTCGTCCAGCGACTCGTCCTCGTCCAGCCAGCGCTCCAGGTCGAGCTTCAGGCCGAACTCGCCCTCGAGGGCCTTTTCCAGGCCTTTGACGTCCCATTGCTCGTCGATGCTGCCGGGCGCGATGTATTCGCTGATCAGGTCGTCGAACACGTCGGCGCGGATGTTCTTGACCGCGTCGGCGATTTCTTCGGCCTCCATCAGGTCGTTGCGCTGGGAGTAGATGACCTTGCGCTGATCGTTGGCGACGTCGTCGAAATCCAGCAGGTGCTTGCGGATGTCGAAGTTGTGCGCCTCGACCTTGCGCTGTGCGTTTTCGATCGCGCGGGTCACCCAGGGGTGCTCGATGGCCTCGTCTTCCTCCATCCCGAAGCGCTGCAACAGCGCGGACACCCGGTCGGAGGCGAAAATCCGCATCAGGTTGTCCTGCAGCGACAGGTAGAAGCGGCTCGAGCCCGGGTCGCCCTGGCGCCCGGAACGGCCGCGCAACTGGTTATCGATGCGGCGCGACTCGTGGCGCTCGGTTCCGATGATGTGAAGCCCGCCGGCGTCGATGACCTGCTGATGGCGCTCCTTCCACTCGGCCCGCACCCGCTCGCGCTCCGCGTCTTCGGCGCCCTCGCCGAGCTCAACCAGCTCCGCGTCCAGGTTGCCGCCGAGGACGATGTCGGTGCCGCGCCCGGCCATGTTGGT
>JBFGYD010000001.1:0-22702 GCA_041587615.1 Lysobacterales bacterium | reverse complement strand
GCCAGCGAGCCGCTTTGCCCCCAACCGGTGATGCGGCCGTAAACCAGTTTGGGATTGCGAGCCAGGCACTGCCGGGGCCCCAGTCCGAGCCGCTCCATGACCCCGGGACGATAGCCTTCGAACAGCGCGTCGGCCCCGGCACAGAGCTCCAGCACCAGTCCGACCCCATCGGGCTGCTTGAGGTCAACGGCGATGGTCGGTCGAGACCGATTCATCAGATTGAAACGGGCCGCCATCGGCACGCCTAAATCGTCGGGGCTGAGCCGATCGATTCGCAGCACCTGCGCGCCCATGTCGGCCAGCAACATGCCGCAAAACTGTCCCGGCCCAATGCCGGCAAGCTCGACGATCTTGAATCCTTGCAAGGGCCCCATGTTTGCGCTCATTTGGCTGGGGAAGCACCCATGTTACTGGCAAGTCGCCGGTGGTGAACAGCGGCCACCGGGCGCTGAGCCGGACAGAAAAACACCGCCGGGGGGCGGTGTGGAGAGTTCTTATTGGTAGCTGTTTTAGGTTCGGGCTAGTAGCACCACGGTAAGCCATACTGACTTCGAATGCAAACGAAGCCCATGCCAAGCGCTACGCGGCGGTCCAGCCGCCGTCGATTTTGAGGCTGTGTCCGGTCACCATCCGCGAGGCCGGCGCGGCCAGGTAAAGCGCCGCCGCGGCCACGTCCTCGGGCGTGCCCGGGTGCCCGAGCGGGATCATGCGCTCGACGAATTGTCTGAACTCCGGGTCATCCAGCATCGGCCGGGTCATCGGCGTCTCGATGAACGTCGGCGCCAGCGCGTTGACCCGGATGGCGTGCGGCGCCAGTTCCACCGCCATTGCCTTGGTCAGCCCTTCGACCGCGTGCTTGGTCATGCAGTAGACGCTCCGATTGGGCGAGCCCACGTGCCCCATCTGCGAGGACATGTGAATGATGGAGCCGCCGTGACCGGCGCGCAGCATGACCCGCGCCGCCGCCTGGGCGGTGCGGAACATGGCAGTGACGTTGAGGTTCAGCACGGTCGCGAGCGAATCCGGATCCACTTCCACGAACGGTTGCGGGCGATTCGTGCCGGCGTTGTTGACCAGCACCTCGAGCCGCTCGAGCGACTCGATTCGGGCATAGAAGGCCTCATCGGTCACGTCCGCGGTCCAGGTCTCGATGCGATCGCCGCCGGCGGCTCGGACCTGGTCGAGGTCGGTCGCGGTGCGGGCCACCGCGATCACCCGGGCGCCGGCGCCGGCCAGCGCCAGCGCGCAGGCGCGCCCGATACCGCGACCGGCGCCGGTCACCAGCGCGACCCGCGCGTCCAGCCCTAGGCCCGGATGGGTGCTGGGTTTGGCGTTCATGGGCGAACCTCCGATCGAGCCTAGCGCAAGACTCGGGCTTGTCGCATTCGAAGTCAATATGGCTTAACATGCTGGCCTGACGCAGGCAGTGGCCTCTTCGACCTCAACCTGGGGTCGGCTGGCTATCAAGCAAGCATCTGTTAGCAAAAAGAAAACAGAGCATGTGGCGGGGGCGCTGGTCTGGTGTTTTCCAGTCCCACAATCTGTCCGGACCTGCGCCAGGCAGCATGGATAACGCGGCGCTCGAGGCCCGTGGATGCACGCTGATGCAATTAAATGACCGACAAACCTACTGATCCGGAGACCAGCAGCCATCCGCGCCGCCGGGTGACTTCCTACGACGTGGCCCGCCACGCCGGGGTGTCGCAGTCGGCGGTCTCGCGCTGCTTCAAACCGGGCGCCTCGGTATCGAAGAAAATGCGCGCGCGGGTCATGAAATCGGCCAAGGAACTGGGCTACCAGCCCAACGCGATCGCGCGCAGCCTGATCACGCGGCGCTCCAACATGGTGGCGGTCGTGATCTCTCAGCAGACCACGCTGTACTATCCCGAAATCCTGGTTGAACTCAGCCAGCGCCTGTCCGAGCGCGGGGTGCGGGTGCTGCTGTTCACGCTGGAGCACGAGAGCGACATCGACGTGCTGCTCGACCAGGTGCTGCAGTACCAGGTGGACGGCATGATCATCGCCGCCCGCCTGTCGGGGACGCAGATCGACGCGATCGAGGGTCGCGGCCTGCCGTTCGTTTTTTACAACCGCTCGTTTCGCGATCGCCAGATCAATGCCGTCTGCTGCGATCAGACCGAGGGCGAGCGCTGGCTGGTGAACCGGCTGGTCGAGGCCGGGCACTCGAGCTTCGCGATCATCAGCGGGCCCGAGGATTCCGCGGTCAGCGTGGAACGCACCCAGGGCGCGCTCGAGCGGCTGCGCGAACTGGACGTCGGCGAAGTGGTGGTGGTCGAGGGGGATTACGGCTATGCCAGCGGGGCCAGCGGCCTGCACCGGATCAGGGAGCGCCTGGGCCGGCTGCCCGAGGCGGTCATCTGCGCCAACGACGTGATGGCGATTGGGTGCCTTGACGCGGCGCGCCACGATTTTGGGATCGAAGTTCCCGCACAATTGTCCGTGGTCGGCTTCGACGGCGTCGGTCCCGCACGCTGGTCCAGCTACGACCTGACCACGGTTCGCCAGCCGGTCCGGCGGATGACCGAAGCGGCCGTTTCGATGATTCTGGAGCGGGTCGAAGACCCGGGCCTCAGACCGGAAAAGCGTTTCTTTTCGGGGATCATGATCGAGGGCGGCTCGGCGCGGCTCAGCCCGCCGAAGGAGCGTGCATGAAACACTCGAGCGATTGAATCCTGACCACGCACACCGGCAGCCTGCCGCGACCGGAGTCGGTCACCCGGCTGGTGTTCGCCAAGGAACGCGGCGAACCGGTGGACCACGGCGAATTCGAGGAAACCATCGGCGCCGCGGTGGCCGCGGCGGTCGCCCGCCAGGTCGACATCGGGATCGACGTGGTCAGCGACGGCGAGATGAGCAAGATCAGCTACGCGACCTACATCAAGGAACGCATCTCCGGCTTCGAGGGCGACAGCCCGCGGCGACCGCCGGCCGACCTGGAGGACTATCCAAGCTTTCTCGAGAAGCTGGCCAAGGCCGGCGGCACGCCCGAGTACAAGCGCCCGCGCTGTACCGGCGCGATCGCGGTCAAGGACTTATCGCCACTGGAATCGGACCTGGCCCATTTCCAGGCCGCGATCGAGGCCTCGCGGCCGGTCGACGCGTTCATGAACGCCGCCTCGCCGGGCGTCATCGCGCTGTTCCAGACCAACGAGTTCTACCCCAGCCATGACGATTACCTGGAGGCGCTGGCCGAGGCGATGCGGGTCGAGTACGAGGGCATCGTCGGCGCCGGCCTGGCGATCCAGCTCGACTCTCCGGATCTCGGCCTGGGGCGGCACATGATGTTCAAGGACCAGCCCGACAGCGAGTACTTGCGACTCGCCGCGCGCCACGTCGAGGTCCTCAACCACGCGTTGAGGAACATCCCCAAGGACCGCGTTCGGATGCACGTGTGCTGGGGCAACTACGAGGGTCCGCATACTCATGACGCGCCGATGTCGGTGGTGTTGCCGATCGCATTGAAAGCGGACATCGGCGCGCTGGTGTTCGAGTCGTCCAACCCCCGTCACGCCCACGAGTGGACCACGTTCCGCGACGCCGCGCTGCCCGATGACCTGATCCTGGTGCCGGGCGTGGTCGATTCGACTACCAACTTCGTCGAGCATCCGGAACTGGTGGCCGAACGCATCTGCCGCTTCGCCGACATCGTCGGGCGCGAGCGGGTGATCGCCGGCAGCGACTGCGGCTTTGCGACCTTCGCCGGCTTCGGCGCGGTCGACGGCGAGATCGCTTACGCCAAGCTGGCGGCGATGGCCGAGGGCGCACGAATCGCCAGCGCCCGGCTCTGGTAGCCAACTCATGGAAGGTTTGGGCACGTGAGCCGCGCGGCTGATTTTCGCGCGCGCCTGCTCGCCGGTGAGCCGCTGCTCGGGACCTTCGTCAAGACGCCCTCGTCGATCGTGTGCGAGGTCCTGACCAAAACGCCGCTGGATGCGCTGTGCCTGGACGCCGAGCACGCGCCGTTCGGCCGCGAGGCGCTGGACCGCTGCCTGGCGGTGACGCGGCTGGCGGACATGCCGGCGCTGGTGCGGGTGCCGGGAGCCGAGCCGGCCGCGATCCTCAGCGCGCTCGATTGCGGCGCCACCGGCGTGGTCGTGCCCCACGTGGTCTCGGCCGGCGCGGCCGCGGAGGTCGCCCGCCGCTGTCGCTTCGGGCCCGCCGGTCGCGGCTATGCCGGTTCCACCCGTGCCGCCGGCTTCGGCGCCAAGTCCATCGCGGACCATTTGCGCGCCAGCGCGGCCGAGACCGTCGTGATCGCCCAGATCGAGGACGTCGAGGCGGTGGCGGCGATCGACGAGATCGCGGCGGTGAATGGCATTGACTGTCTGTTCATCGGGAGGATCGACCTGACCGTGGCGCTGGGTGCCGCCAGCCCGGATGCGCCGGAGGTCGTCGACGCGGTCACCGCGGTTTGCACCGCCGGCCGCAAGGCGGGCCGCCGGGTCGGCATGTTCGTCGCCGATCCGGCCGAGGCCGACCGCTGGCGAGACCAGGGCGCAAGCCTGTTTCTGCTGTCCTCCGACCACGGCTTCCTGAGCGCCGGCGCGCGAACATTGGCGAGGGGTTTCCGCGGCGACTGAGACGCGCGCGAGGCGGGGCGCGCGCTCGTCAGAGCCGGTAGAAGCGCCGGGCCGTATCGCCCAGCATCGCGGCCTGTTCGGAGGCGCTGAATTCGTCGATCAGCGAGCGATACTGCGCCCACACGAACCCGTAGGTTCGATACAGCCTGTCGACCGGAAAGTTGGAACCAAACATGCAGCGGCTGGGTCCGAACGCGTCGATCGCGGGGCCGACGACGTCCCGCACCCGCCGGGCATCCCAGTCCGGGTCGAACATTCCGAACCCGGATAGCTTGCAGTACGCGTGTGGCAACTCGGCGAGACGCTCGATCCCGCGCCGCCAGAACGCCAGGCCGGCCGCCGATCGGTCCCACGGGGAGCCGCAGTGACACAGCGCGACGCGAAGCTCCGGTAGCTTTTCGAGCAGCTCGATCGTTTGCGGCAGTTGCGGGGGTACGAGCTGAAGGTCGAACGTCAGCCCCATCGCGGGCAGGCGGGCGAGGTTGCGCCGCCAGCGTGGGTCCGCCAGCAGCGCGTCGCTGCCGGTCTTTTTATCTTCCTCGGTCGACCGTCCGATGATCTGGCGAATGCCGCGTACGTTGGGGTACGCCCGCTGCGCGTCCAGCACCGCCGGCGCATCGGCCGCTGCCAGATCGCAGAACGCGACGATGGCCCCCGGCATGCCGCCGGCCTTAGCAACGCCCTGCAGCCAGCGGGTCTCGGCCACCGACTGATCCGCCGCGGCGCCGACCTGCACGTGCACCGATTGCCGGACCGGCAGTGCGCCGATGTCACGCCGGAAATCGGCCAGCAGGTAGTTCTTCTGAATCGGGGTCGGGTCGCCGAAAAATCGCCGGACGCCTTTCTCCATCAGCCACGGGTAGCGCACCGCCCCGAGGTCCCACAGGTGATGATGGGCGTCGACCAGCGAGAGTTCCGGCTCACCTCTTTCTTTCATCGGTACGCGTCATATTTTCGAAGTCAGAGCGCGGCTTCCGGCCGACCGAAGACGGTGAGATTGCATAGTTACCAGGCCATCCAATCCGACTTCGGCCGTCCAGGAGCACATTCTGAGATCATATTGCATTCGAAGTCTGCTCGCTCATATACTCGCCCGGCCCCGATATCGGCCCCGTCAATGCACGATAAGTGCCTGAACATCAAGCTTCGCTCTCATCGAGATCCGGCTGCACCGGGTTCGGCGGCGCCTGGGCAGGTGGCCGAACACGTGGATCAGAACTACGTGCGAGTTGCCGGGCCCGCGCCCGCTGTGCGAGAGCCGGGCCGAGGCCGGAAATTGCCGCAAATCGTCTCCGGCAATACCAGCGCGCCGAGGATCGTGATCGCCGAGCGGGCCGCCGACCTGATCGCAGGTGGCGTGGCGACAGGCTCGGGATGAACCGCCGCCGGAACCGAGCATGGCTTGTGCTGCTGCTGCTGCTGGCGCCGTTCGCGGGTGCCGGGCCGGTCGACCCGCCACTGTCGATCGAGGCGCTGCGGCACCAGGCATTCGATCCGACCCTGCGGTATGAACGCGAGCTTCGCCCGGGCCCCGGCTTCAACGCCTACCTGGTCTCGTACCAGTCCTCCGGTTTGAAGGTCTACGCGATGGTCGCGGTGCCGGTCACGCCTCGCCCGCGCTCGGGCCATCCCGTCCTGATCGCCAACCACGGATTCCATCCGCAGCCGCGGCGCTACGGCATCACCGAGGACGGGATCGATTGGCGGCCCGGCGACTACTATCGCGCGGTGCCCGCCGCCTACGCCGAGGCCGGCTTTCTAGTCGTGATGCCGGACTACCGTGGACACAACGACTCCGAGGGATTCGAGTACACGCAAACCCTGCTCGCGAGCCATTATTACAGCGCCGACGTGCTGGTGCTGCTGGCCGGCGTCGGCCAAATCGAGCACGCCGATCCGAACAACGTCTTCATGTGGGGCCACTCGCTGGGCGGTGAGGTGAGCTTGCGCGCGTTGCTCGCCACCGATCGGATCAAGGGCGCCAGCCTGTGGGCGCCGGTGTCGGCGACGCTGCGCGAGCAGGCGGAGCATTACCCGCGACAGGAATCGGTCCCCGATGCCGGCAGCGGCGCGCTGCGGCTAAAGCGCGATCTCGACGCTCTGCCCCGGCCTTTCGATCTCGATTCGGCAGAGCCGCTGCGCCACCTTGAACGGCTTTCGACGCCGCTGCTGCTGCACCACGCACGAGGTGACCGTTCGGTCCCTTATTCCTGGTCAGAGCGCCTGACCGGCGCGCTGGAGAGGTGCCAAAAACGGTTCTTCCTTTACCCTTACGACGGCGATCGGCATATGTTTGGCGGCGACCAGATGCGCACCGCGGTGGCCCGCGACACGGCCTTTTTTCGGTCCCTGATGCGAGTCGGTGAGCGGTAAGTACTTCGAATGCAATCAATTACCGCTGAGTATTGCTCAGTGGACCTAATAATCGCCCCGGTAGACGATCGTCTAACTCGCATTAATTTAATGACTTAGACGCCATTTTCTCGCTTCGCTATTTGCTTGCCAAACATTTGCATTCGAAGTACATTAACGCCCTAGCCTGAGCCACGGGAAGCGATTGCTGCGCCATGTCGTCTCGCACTTGGAGCCAAGACCAGATCCTCGAGCGGTGCGTCCGCTATGCCGACTTGCGCCCGTGCACCAGCGCCTTCATCGACACGCGCACGCCGGGAAGCCTGGAAAAGGAGAACTTCACGATCATCGGTCCAGGAGTCGCGGAAAACCCGGAACAGCACGTTCATATCGAAAGTCCGCATGGGTTCAACGTCGGTGGCGCGCGCCAGCCCCCGGGCTGCGTGAATTCGCAGCACAGTCACGAGACCGCCGAGGTCTTCATCGTTCATTCCGGGCGCTGGGCGTTTACGCTCGGGCCCGACGCCGACGACGGCTCGATCGAGCTGGGGCCGGGCGACACGATCTCGATCCCGATTCACGTGTTTCGCGGCTTCACCAATATCGGCGAGGACACCGGCTTTCTGTTCGCGGTGCTGGGCGGGGACGATCCGGGTCACGTGACCTGGGCACCCTACGTGTTCGACGCGGCCAAAGACTATGGTCTGATTCTGCTCGATGACGGTCGCCTGATCGACACCACGCGCGGCGAAACCCCGCCCGCGGGGTCCAGACCGATGCCGGTGACGACGGCCGCGGACGTCAAACGCCTGCGTCGGATGACGGCCGATGAACTGACCAACTGCGTGGTCAGGGAGCATGAATTGGCGGCGCTCGAGCTCCAGCCCTTCGGCGACCGGGTCGGGCTCGCCGAGGCACCGATCATCGGGCCCGACAGTCAAGCCGAGGCGATGCCCGCTGGAAGGATGTCGTGGCCGCACGGGTTCCACCTGCGGCGACTGAAGATCGCGCCGGAAGCTGCCACGCCCAGCTACGCGCGGAGCGAGGCCGAAGTTATCCTGATGCATGCGGGTCGGCTCGAACTGGGCTGGGGTGAAGGCACTGTCGATCTGGGTCCGGGCGACGTGCTGACGGTGCCGATCGGCATGAGCCATCACTTTCGGAACCGCGGCGACACGCCGGCAATCGCCTACGTCGTGCGCGGGGGCGATCGGCCCGCCGGTTATCTGCGTGCCGCCAAGGCGGCGGAGGAGGCTGCCGCCGCGGCGCGGTCGGCTTCGACAACGAGGATTTGATTGATGATTCGAGTATTGAAGGAAGGCATCAGCGCCGATCAGGCCGATGCCATTGACACGCGCGTTCGCGAGACCGTCGAGCAGATCCTCGACGACATCAAGACACGGGGCGACGCGGCCGTTCGCGAGCTGTCGGAGAAATTCGACCGCTACGCACCGGAGCGCTTCCGACTCACCGATGCCGAGGTCGAGGCCTGTGTGGCGCGCGTTCCGCAGCGAACCCTGGACGACATCAATTTCGCGCAGGCCCAGGTGCGAAACTTCGCCGAAATCCAGCGCGGGGCGATCGCCGACGTCGAGCAGGAGACCCTGCCCGGGGTCGTGCTCGGGCACAAGAACATTCCGGTCGGAAGCGTCGGCTGTTACGTGCCCGGCGGCCGCTATCCCATGGTCGCCTCGGCTCATATGAGCGTGGTCACGGCCAAAGTCGCCGGCGTGCCTCGCATCATCGCGTGCGCTCCGCCCCACCAGGGCAAGCCGCACGACGCGATCGTGGCCGCGATGCACTTGGGTGGAGCCGACGAGATCTATTGCCTGGGCGGCGTGCAGGCGGTGGGGGCGATGGCGCTGGGAACCGAGAGCATCGACCCGGTCGACGTGCTGGTCGGTCCCGGAAACGCCTACGTCGCCGAGGCCAAGCGACAGCTCTTCGGGCGGGTCGGGATCGACCTGTTCGCGGGGCCGACCGAGACCCTGGTCATCGCCGACGAGACCTGCGACGGCGAGATGGCGGCCACCGACCTGCTCGGTCAGGCCGAGCACGGGCCCAACTCGCCGGCAATCCTGCTGACCGATTCGGAGCGGCTTGCCCGCGACACGCTGGCCGAAATCGAGCGCCAGCTCGAGACCCTGCCGACCGCCGAGGTCGCGGGCCAGGCGTGGCGTGATTACGGTCAGGTCATCGTCTGCGACACGCGCGAGGAAATGCTCGCGGAGGCCGATCGCATCGCCTCCGAGCACGTTCAGGTGATGACCCGCGACGACGACTATTTCCTGAACAACATGCGCAACTACGGGGCGCTGTTTCTTGGGCCGGAAACCAACGTGTCCTATGGCGACAAGGTGATCGGCACCAACCACACGCTGCCGACCAAACGGGCGGCGCGTTACACCGGCGGGCTCTGGGTCGGCAAGTTCCTGAAGACCTGCACCTACCAGCGGGTCGCGCCCGAAGCCAGCGCGATGATTGGCGAGTACTGTTCGCGGCTGTGCGAACTCGAAGGCTTCGCCGGTCACCAGGCCCAGGCGGACCTCCGGGTCGACCGTTACGGGCATCTCCGCGACGGGGGTCAGGCGAAGGCTGGCTAAGCGGGCGCCGAGCCCTTACATTGTCTGGCCAGATCAAGCCGAGCCCGAATATGAGCCAGCGCGTGGGCGCCTACGGCGCTGAGTCCGACATCGTCGATTACATCCTCGGCATCACGTTCGAGATCTGGGAGCAGCGCGGGGTCGAGCTGATTCACCAGTACTACGCCGACGACGTCGTGGTCTACGGTCTCGACGCAATCTCTCACGGCGCGGCCGAGATGGTGTCGCGTACACGGGACACGCTGACTGCGTTCCCCGACCGGCTGCTGCTGGCCGAAAACGTAATTTGGGCCGGCAACCGAGCCGACGGTTATTACACGTCGCACCGTCTGCTGAGCCTGATGACCAACAAGGGCCCGAGCCAATACGGCCCCGCCACCGGGGCCCGGGTGCGGATGACCAACATTGCCGATTGCGTGGTCGAGGACGGAGTCATCGTGCGGGAATGGCTGGTGCGCGACAACATGACCCTGGCGACCCAACTCGGGGCGAGTCCGGTCGCGGCGGCGCGCGCGCTGGCGGCGCAAAGGAGCGAGGCGCTGGGCCGCTGGATCGAGTCCGAGACCGCCAGGGTGATTGCCTCCGAGATTCCCGAATCCGCGCTGGCGCCGGCGAGCCCGCGGCGGGATCCGATCGCCTTCGCCTGGCGGGTGCTGACGAGTTGCTGGCACGGCAACCGGGACATCTTCGACACGACCCACGCGCCCTATAGCGTCCTCCACCGCTCGCCGCTGCGACACTATTCCGGCCGCGACCAGGTCTATGCTTATTACCAGTCGCTGCGCGCGGCGCTGGGGCATGTGCACTTCAGCGTCGACCACGTGGCCAGCCAGCCGTTCGCCCAAACCGGCACCGACATCGCGGTCCGCTGGAGCGCCACGGGAACGCACGACGGTCCGATCTTGGAGGTCGAGCCCACCGGCAAACCGCTGTTCATCATGGGCGTGACCCACTGGCGCTGTATCGGTGAGCGGGTTGCCGCCGAGTTCACTGTCTTCGACGACCTCGCCGTGTTGAGCCAGACCATGGCCGGCGACGATAATGGCCGGCGCTGAATAACAAGAAGGCAAATCCCTTGGCCGATTACCAAGACAGCAAAGCGGTGGTGCTGCGCTTTTACCGGGATTTCGAGGCCGCCTCGCCCGCCCGAGCGGCAGAGATCCTGGACCGTCACACGGCCACGGATTACCGCTTTCGCGGCGTGCACCCATTCAATGAACTCGAAGGCGCCGGAGCGGTGGCGGAAACCGTGTGGCGGCCGCTGCTGGAGGGCTTCACGGCCCCGCAGCGGCGCCAGGACATTCTGATGGCCGGGACCAACGAAAAGGACGGGGAGCCCTGGGTTATCAGCATGGGTAATTTCATGGGCTTGTTCGATCGCCCCTGGCTCGGAATTCCACCGACCGGGAAAATCGCGTTCCTGCCCTACGCCGAATTCCACCGCATCGAGGGCGATCGCATCGCCGAATCGGCGTTGTTCTTCGACCTGATCCGGGTCATGGTGCAGGCCGGTTTGTCCCCCTTGCCGATGCAGACCGGCGCGGAGATCATCCACCCCGGCCCGCGCACCCACGACGGTCAGCTCTTCGAGCCGCAGGACGAGGCCGAGACGACGAAAACCATGGCCCTGGTCAACCGGATGAAGGACCACATCGTGAGCACCTATCAATCCGTCTATCCGCGGGAGCTGCTGGCCGAGACCTGGCACGAGGACATGCTTTGGTACGGACCCAGCGGCATCGGTTCGACCTACACGATCGACCGCTACCGGCAGCAGCACCAGCTCCCGTTTCGTCAAAACCTCGCCGACCTGACCTTCAACGGACACGTCTGCCGTTTAGCCGAGGGCCGCTACGCGGGCTGGTTCGGATGGCCCAACCTGACGATGACCCCGACCGGCGGGTTCATGGGCCTGCCGGCGACCGAGCGGCGGGTCGACATGCGGGTGGTCGACATTTACCGCCGCGCCGGCGACAAACTGGCCGAAAACTGGGTCTTGATAGACATCCCCCACTGGCTCTTGCAGCAGGGGGTGGACGTGCTCGAGCGCGCGCGCGGGATTGGCCTGGGCTCCGCGGCGAATCGGGTATAAACCGCGACGCACGCCGAGGCCGCAGGCGAGGGGTATCGAGAGAGCGGAGTATGCCGAGCAGGTACCAATCCATCTACGACGCGTCGATCGGGAATCCAGATCGATTCTGGTCGCGGGCCGCCCAGTCGATCGCCTGGGACAAGCCTTGGAGCGCGGTGCTGGATGACGCCCACGCGCCCTTTTACCGATGGTTTACGGGCGCTCGACTCAACACCTGCTACAACGCCGTGGACCGTCACGTCGAGAACGGGCGCGGCGGTCAGGTGGCCCTGATCTACGACAGCCCGGTGACGGGCTGCCAACAGACATTCACCTACGCTGAGCTACAGCAGCAGGTCGCCCGAACCGCGGGCATGCTCGGCGCCCTCGGGGTCGCGCGCGGAGATCGAGTCATCATTTACATGCCGATGGTGCCGCAGGCGGTATTCGCGATGCTCGCCTGTGCGCGGATCGGCGCCGTGCACTCCGTGGTATTCGGTGGATTTGCCGCCAGAGAGCTGGCAACGCGAATCGACGATGCCGAACCCAAGGTCATCCTGTCTGCCTCATGCGGCATCGAACCGGGCCGGATTGTCGAATACAAGCCACTGCTGGACGCCGCCGTCGCGCAGGCCGAGCATCGGCCGGGGAGCCTCGTCGTGTTTCAGCGCGACCAACGTCGCTGCAGGCTCGCGGGCGAAAACGAATTCGACTGGGACCAATTGCTGGCGGCATCCGAGCCGTTGGGCTGCGTGAGCGTCGAGGCAACCGACCCGCTGTACATCCTCTATACGTCCGGGACGACCGCAATTCCCAAAGGGGTCGTGCGCGACAATGGCGGGCACGCGGTCGCGATGCACTGGAGTCTGGAAAACATCTACGCGGTCAAACGGGGGGACACGTTCTGGGCCGCCTCCGACATCGGCTGGGTGGTCGGGCATTCCTATATCGTGTACGCACCGTTGATCTGTGGCGCGACGACCGTCCTTTACGAGGGCAAGCCCGTCGGGACGCCCGATCCGGGCGCGTTCTGGCGGGTCGTCGAAGAGCACCGGGTGGACGTGCTGTTTACCGCACCGACCGTATTGCGCGCGATCCGGCGGGAGGATCCCGGCGGCGCCTACGTCCAAAAATACGACCGGTCGAGCCTGCGGACCCTGTTTCTGGCCGGCGAACGCGCCGATGCTCCGACCATCGAATGGGCCGAGGAACAGCTTCGAATTCCGGTCATCGACCATTGGTGGCAGACCGAGACCGGCTGGGCGATTGCCGCCAACTGTCTCGGGATCGAGCCATTGCCGGTCAAGAAGGGCTCGCCGGCGCGCGCGGTCCCGGGCTACGACGTCACGTGCCTCGATGAGGATGGACGGCCGGTCGGCGCGGGGGAAACCGGCGCGCTGTGCGTCAAGCTGCCGCTACCGCCCGGTTGCCTGCCGACGCTGTGGCACAACGATGAGGGCTATCGACGCGCGTACCTGCAGCGATTCCCGGACCATTACATGACCGCAGACGCCGGCTACATCGACGAAGACGGCTATATCTGGGTCATGAGTCGCACCGATGACATCATCAACACCGCCGGGCACCGCCTGTCGACCGGCGCGATGGAGGAAGTCCTGGCGGCCCACCCCGACGTCGCCGAATGCGCCGTCATCGGCGTCGCCGACGCCACCAAGGGCCAGGTCCCGATTGGATTCGCCGTTCTCAATGCCGACGCCGACGGGGACCGGGACACAATCTGCAAAGAACTCGTTGCGATGGTGCGCGAGGCCATCGGGCCGGTGGCGGCCTTCAAAAAAGCAGCGATCGTCCAGCGGCTGCCGAAAACGCGGTCCGGCAAGATTCTGCGCGGCACGATGCGACGAATCGCCGACGGGCTCGACTACAAGGTGCCGGCGACCATCGACGATCCGGCCATCCTCAAAGAGATCGAGGGCTGCATCACCGATTTGGGTCTCGGGCAACGCTAAGCCCGCAATGACGGACGAGGTCAACCAAGCCAACAAGCGACTCGTCCGGGACTATTGGCGGGCACTCGAGACCAGCGCTCCGGGCTCCGCCGAAGCCGTCTGCCGCGACTACCTGTCGCCGCAGACCCGGTGGCATGGATTCGATCCGCTCGGGCATCTCGCCGGTCCCGGAGAATTCGCATCGCGTTTCTGGGAGCCGCTCAACAGGTCGGTTCCCGATCTCAGGCGGCACACCTGGCTGTTTTTTGGCGGCAAATCAAACGGTCGGATCGACGGCGGCAACGACGGCCGGATGTGGGTGACGGGCACCGGCGTGTTCAGCGGCACGTTCGCGTACGATTATCTGTCGATTCCGGCAACCGGTGGCGAGATCGACATTCGGTGGGGCGAGTTTTGCCGGGTCGAGGGCGGGCGCATCATCGAAACCTATTTTTTGATCGACGTGATCGACCTGATGCGCCAGGCCGGCTTTCGCGTGCTCCCCCCGAGCCGCGGCGCCGACGACGTCTATCCGCCGCCCGCCGCCGGAGACGGCATCCGGCTGGATTCAGCCGACGCGGCCCAGTCCGACTACAGCCTCCAACACATCCGGCGCTTCATCTTCGACGGTCTGAACAGGTTCGACGAAACCAACCTCGAGAGTATGGGCATGGCGGACTTCTTCCATCCGCAGGTGAAATGGTACGGGCCCGGCGGCATCGGCGCCTGCCTCAACTTCGCGGAGTTCGAGGCGCAGCACCAGGCTCCCTGGCTGCACGCGTTTCCGGACCGCCGGGTCCAGAATCTCGACGCGCTGATCGCCGAGAGCGCGTACAGCGGCGCGCCGGGCTGGGACGGCGTGTTGGCAACGCATCGGGGCGACTACCTGGGGCACCCCGCGACCGGCAAGCGTCTAGGCGTCAACGGGCTGGATTGGTGGAAACGCGACGGTGAGGTCTACGTCGAGAACTGGGTGTTCGTGGACATGATCCACCTGTTCCGGCAGCTCGATCTCGACCTGTTCGAGCGACTCGAGGAACAAAAAGCGAGCGGGCGATAGCCTCAGTCACCGCTTCGCCAGGCGCTCAGGTCCTCGCCGCTTCAAACGCGGCCCAGGCCTGTTCCAGTTTGTCGATATTGAAACCGCTCTCGCGCGCGGGTCCGATGACCAGGGCTTCGTTCGCAATAACCGTATCGATCGCGGCTTTGAGGCGCGCAATCAGGTCCCCCGGAATCACCAGGGCGCCGTGGCGATCGGCATGGACCAACTCGCCTTGCGCCACCGTGAGGCCGAACACGTCGACCGGTGTCCCGATTTCCACCACGTGTACGAAGCCGTGACTGACGCCGATCGATCCGGCCAGCACCGGAAACCCTTCGTCGATGACGTCGAGATCACGCACCACGCCGTTGGTGACCGCGCCGGCAAGGCCCAGTCCCTTGTGCACGGCAGCGTGCACCTCCCCCCACCAACCGGCGATGCAGTCGGGATAGTCCGTATCTTCGATTACCGCGGCCGACGGGTCGGGTCCGGCGGCCAACGACCGGAAATAGTCCATTCTCCGGGCGCGAATCACGGCCGGGTCTTCGGTCGGCGGGGCACGCCCCGCGATTTTCGCGGTCCGGGCGAAACCGACGATCGGCGGATCGCCCGGGCTGGAATGTTGCATGGTTCCCTTGGTGAATCGATCAAAGCCGCGCCGTCCCTGCGCCACCTCGATGGCGTTGCAGACGGTGGGCGTGTCTACCTCACGCAAAACGGCGAGAAGATCGTCAGGGATCTGGCCGGCTAGCTGTTCAGCCATTGCTCGAGCTCTTCGTTGGTGCGTTGGGGTTGTTCCAGCGTCGGCAGATGGCCCGCGCCGGGAATGACGGTAAGGCGCGCGCCGGGAACGAGGTCGCGCATCATCTCGTGCCGCTCGAGTGGGCATAGCGCGTCGTCCTCGCCGCACAGGATCAGCGTGGGCACGGCGACCGCGCGCAGGGTGTCTCGGTAATCGGGGCGCCGTTTGAGCGCGCTGGACTGGTCGGCGAAAACCTCCGCGCCCAGGGCTTCGGCCATGGCCATGCACAAATCGAGGATGCGGCCCGTGGTCGGGCCATCGGTCAGGTAGTTCGGCTTCATCTCGTCGCGCATCACCGCTCGCAAAGCGCCCGCGCGCACGCGCTCGATTTGAGAGTCGCGCGCGGCCGCGCGCTCGGCCGGCTCGGGAAGCGGGTTCGTGTCCATCAGGGCCAGCCGGCTGACGCGATCGGGCGCCTGGCGGACGATCTCCATCGCGGCGATGCCGCCCATCGACAAACCGGCCAGCGCAAACCGGGGCGGCGCGTGCGCAAGGATGTCCTCAGCCAGCTCGGCGAAGGATGTTCGCCCGGTAAGCGGCGCCATCATTACCGGGCGTCCGGCCGAAAACCTGGCGATCTGCGGCGAGAAGATTCGCGCGTCGCACATCATCCCGGGCAACAAAAGCAGCGGCTCGTTCATGGGCTTGGGCCACACGAGAGGGTGCGAAACGCGCTCACGGCGTCAGCCCATCGGGCAATCGGATCGCGCCGACGTTGCGCGCCTTGTTGAATTCCCGCAGACGACCGAATACGTCCACGCCGATCTGAACGTAGAGATGCAACAGATCGATCGATACCCAGTTTTCGCGGATCAGGCCATCCTCCAGACGCCAGAAGTCGAGGCTGCGCAGGACCACCTTCTGCCCGGCGGGCGCGATGCCCATCCAGCCATGGTCAGAGATCGTCATGCGCATGTTGGGCCAGCCGGTTTCGCAGACAAAGTCGCCTTCGGCGATCCAATGGGACTCAAGGCCGGCCTTGGCGTCGAGCCCACGGTCGGGCATGGCGCGCAGGAACGGAATCTGGTGCCAGTTTCGAAAACCGGCGATGCCCCGGGTCGTGCCGATGCCGGCCGGTCCGTACCAGTTGAAGCGCGGATGCCAGTATTTTTCGAGCCGCATCACCGTCGGATCCGGGTCATTCGGGTGCCGGCCCAGATCCGCCCCCATCGCAAGCACGTGATCCAGCGCGGCCCGCCCGTCGCCGGAGGCCGTGAGCCCATCGCCGCTCATCGGCGCCGGGGTACAAACAAAGGCGCCGAGCTGCGGCGCCAGCGGCCAGGCGCGCGCCTGCATCATCAGTTCGGGCAGGTCCCAAATGCCCTGCATTTCGATGACTTGTTCGTCCTCGACGCGGAAAAACTCCTGATAGCGCATGTGCGCCAGATGCCCGGTCGGCGGGATATCGAGAAACGGCGCGGCGAAAGTGCCCATATAGTTCCCCATCGTCCCGATCCAGTCCTGTCCCTCGGGCGTGGTTCCCGCGAGAACAATCAGGTCCCGCCGCTCGAGGTCGGGGATGGCCGCGTGCAGCGGCGAAAGACAGACGTCCCAATAAGAGTCGGGTCCCTCCAACGTGCCGAAGGGATGACACAGGCGCAGAATCGCATTGGGCGCGAACAGATCTGCCAGCGCGGCGCGTACGGCGCCGGTGTCGAAATTCGCGGTAGCGGTCCGATAAGAGGCCAGCAGAGTCTTGAGATCGGTCGGCGTCATGTACGGACTCGCGGCAGCGATTTTGAATCCGGCGGGATCATTCGTGCTCTCCGGTGTGCAGCAAGATCTGCTTCCAGATCGCGACGTCGTCGATCAGCGTCGTTTCCCGGCGCAGGCCCCACGGCCCGAACTCGGCATGGCTGACGCCCATGACGTAGACTTCGGCCCCGGTCGGCGGGTCGTAGCGACCCCCACCGTCATGCCGCCCCGCCAATGACCAGCGGATGGCGCTGCGGGGGCTTAGCATCGGGTCGGCCCGGCCGATCCGATGCTCGATGCGGAACGTGGCCGAGGGCAGCGCGCCGCGCAACCCCATCCAGAAGTCCCGTGCCGCGGAAGCACCGTGCGCCTCGATGCCACCCGGCAAAGCGAGATGACAGGCGCGGTCGTATTCGCGCTCGATGATCGCCGACTCGCCGGCCATCACCCGCTCGATTATCCCGGCGTGCAATTCGCCCCATTCGTTGTCGTTACCGATGCCCGAATAGGGGCCGGTGACATCGGAATCGGGCGTCAGCGGCGACGCCCGGTCACCCGCGTCGATCACCGCTTGAGCCGCGGATTTCGCCGTTTGGCCGAGTTGCACCACGATGGCGGCGTTGTCGCGGATCAGCCATTCGTCCCAGACCCGATTGTTGCGGCAGTAAGTGTCGGCAATGGTGCGGAATTTCACGCGACGGCCGGTCGCCGGGCCGAAGGCGCCGCCCCGGTGGGTCGCGGTCGATACGATGCGGTGCGACGATAGAAAGCCCGATTCATCATCACCGCACCAAATCACATCCTCGCCCAGCAGCTGGCGGTCCGGAAACTCGCGCAGCATGGCCACCGTGTTGGCTTTTCCGGTCGCATTCCCCCGGCTTATGCCAGCCGCGGTTCGCACGATGATGTCGTCGCCATAGTGCCAGTCCAGCGCGTCGACATCGCCTCCCTCCCAGATTTGCGCGGTGCATTTCAGGATGTAGTCCGGTAGATCCGTAAAGCGAGGGTCAAAGCCTTTCATTCGATGTCTCGGCATTCGCATAGCGACGCGTGGTCAACGATGAGAGCGATCGCCTTGGCCAGCCGTGCCGGTCGACCTTTGATAGTCGAATAGCTGCACGTCTTCGTTGCCGCCTTTCATTGAGCGAGCCGTCTTGAGCATTCCCAGCGCTGCCGGGTCGTTCTTCAAATAGGCGGAAAAGAACAGCAGCTCCCAGTTGTCGCGATCTTCCCACGAACCCTGCTCGAAAATGTGAGGTTGATCGACGAGTTCGACGACAAAGGTCGGGCCGGACAACTTTCGAATCGCCGGCAAAATGAACGAGGCCAGCGTGTCCTGGTCTTTGGTGCCAAACAAACAGAGCATCGGCGCCGTCACGCGACTCAGTTCGCGATTGCTCGGGCCGAATGCAAAAAAATCTCTGCCGTCGTAGTGACCGCCGACCCAGGGCGCCGCGATGACGCCGGCCTTGACCCGGCTGTCACTGACCGTCGCGATGTTGCCCTTAAAGGGTCCACCCGCCAGCGCCAGTGCAGTAAAGCCGCCAAGACTGTGACCCGAGATGCCGATATTGTCGGCTTCGACACGAGGACCGAATTCCTCGCTCTTCAGGACTGAATCGAGCACTGCTTTCGTCAATAGCGGCCTCAGAAACGAATGGTGATCATCACCATTTTTCGATGGAATGCGACTGTCGCCGTAAAAGATGACGGCAACGATGTAGCCATGGCTGGCCAGAGCGTGCGCATGTCTTACGTCGTAGATGCCGTGCGCCGTGGCGCCGTGTGACAGGATGATCAGCGGGTAGCGCTCTGTGGCAACGGCGAATTCGGGTGTCTCGCCGGGGCCGAGCATATCCTCGAAAACACCGTACCGGGCGTCGTGGTAGGGAAACGCGTAGGTGTGTCGTCGCTCTTTAGCGCTTGACGGATAGGTCAGAAAGGCCGCGACCGGCAAGGTGTGACCGCTGGCTGGTCCGTACAGCGCGGGTTCGGCCGGAACGGGCACGTGGATTACCCATGCCGATTTGGGGTATTTCAATATATCAGTGACGTAGCGCGAGGGTTCTGCGGCGCGACCGGACAAATACTCGTCCATCGCCTCATCACCAATGTCGGCATATTCAGCCGCCACTTCCATATTCGTCGATCCGACGAAATAGGGGCCTCGTTCAAAGGGTTCTATCTCAGTCGAAAGTGCGGGCGTTGCGTGGTAGACAAATGCGCAGCAGCACAGGAGGCGCGCCGAGACGCAAACATAGGTTTTCATCGTTGGCTCGCCAGCCCCACGATGATCTGCCGGACCGCAATGACGGTCGGGGCGCCAAACCATCCGAATCTCGCCACCACCGCCACAGGCTACACCTCGACGTCGACCACGACCCGACGTAACCTCTGGTTGAACGCGAACGGCCCCTGGTAGCGTTTGCTGATCGGGGCGCCGGTATTGGCGCCGCACCGGATTCCGGCGTTGGGCGAATACACCGGCCACAGTTTCGGGAGCTCCCTGGCCCTGACCTGCCGGCCGTCGACCATCAGACTGGCAGTGGCCGACCCCTCACCGGTTTTCTCGAGCTTGAGTCCAACGCGATGCTTTCCGGCGTCGATTCGCGAAGGGGACTCGAGTTCATAGCGCTGCTCGCGCGTGTAGACGTAGACAAAAACCAGGTAGCCGTCCTGCATCAGCAGCTCATAGCCAGCCCCGCCGTCACCCGAGGCCAGGAGCACGCCCTCGGCGTGTGAACCCGACAGCTCGACGTCGGCCAGCATCGTCGAGTCGTAGCCGTAGATGTCCGGTGCGCTGAGGCGATCGAGTCGGGTCATGCCGGGGTAGAACACGTGGCGGGCCCTCGGCCGCGGCATGATGCCTTGATACAGCGCGAGCGTGTTGGCCGCCAGCGGCAAGATGTCGTACCGCTCGGCCTCCTCGTGCCACAGGTCGACGAGCGCCTTCAGCCGGTTCGGATCCCTCGCCGCGAGATCGTCGATTTCGGCGAAGTCGACGTCGGTGTGATAGAGCTCCCAGACGTCGTCGTCGAAGTCGCCGTCACCGTCGTGACGTACCACGGCCTTCCACCCGAGATGCCAAATCGCCCGGTCGCCCAGGGTCTCGAAGTGCTGAGTTTCCTTATGCGTGGGCGCGGCCGGATGATCCAGCGCGTAGGCGAAACTGACCCCCTGAGCCGGTAACTGGCGGCGTCCGTCCAGTTCGGCCGGAAAGGGCGCTCCGATCATTTCCAGCAGGCTCGGCACGACGTCGATCACGTGATGATATTGCGGGCGGATCCCACCGCCGGCCAGCCCCCCTGCCGGCCAGTGCACGATCAGCGGCGAGCGGGTGCCGCCGCCGTAGGTGTCGCCCTTGTACCACTTCAGCGGTGTGTTGCTGACCTGGCCCCAGCCGGGGTCGTACATGCACTGCGAGTCCTCGGTCCCGATCCGGTCCAGGTTCGCCACCAGATGTTCCAGCGATTCGGGTTCCTGATAGGCGACCCGACGCACGTCCAGCATTCCGGCCGGCCCCCCGCCGCTGGCGGCCCCGTTGTCGGAAGTGACCAGCAGGATCGTGTCCTCGAGCTGGCCCTCGGCGGCGAGGAAGTCGACCAGGCGCTTGAGCTGATCGTCAGTGTGCTCGATAAAGGCGGCGTACACTTCCTGCATCCGCGCCGAAACCCGCCGTTGATCGGCGCTGCGCTCGGTCCACGGGGTCACGTTACCGTTCGGGGGTGCCAATCGCGTGCCCTCGGGGATGATCCCGAGTTCGCGCTGACGGCGGTAGCGACCGGCGCGCACCGCCTCCCAGCCGGCATCGTACTTGCCCTTCTGCCGCTCGACGTATTCGGGCGGCGCATGAAACGGGAAATGACAGGCGCCGAAGGCCAGGTACAGGAAAAACGGCTTATCATCCGCCGCGGCGATGTGATCGCCGACGTAGTCGATCGCGTGGTCGACCAGGTCCTCGCTCAAGTGATAGCCGTCGGATTTGTCCGGGTGCACCTGGATCGCGTTTTCGAAAACTTCCGGGTGCCAGTGATCGGCCGCGTTGCCGTGAAAGCCGTACCAGCGGTCGAATCCGCGGCCGATCGGCCAGTGGTCGTAAGGGCCGGTTGCGTTCTGATCGGGGATAGAGGACAGGTGCCACTTGCCGATCGCGAGCGTCGAGTAAGCGTGCGGGCGGAGCATTTCGGCCAGGGTCGCCGCGTCCTGGCGAATCCAGCCCCGGTACGCGGGATGATCGCGGCCCCACTCGGCGATGTTGCCGACCCCGACCGCGTGCGCATTACGCCCGGTCAGCAGGCACGCGCGGGTCGGCGCGCACAGCGCGGTCACGTGGAAATTGTTGAAGCGGACGCCGCCTCCGGCTAGTGCGTCGATGCAGCCGGTGCTCAGTTCAGATCCGTAACAGCCGAAGTCGGCAAAGCCCACGTCGTCCAGCACGACCACGGCGATGTTGGGTTTTCGGGTCAGGTCCCGCGGACGCCATCCGGGAGCGGCAAGCGTGGCGGGCGCGGGGTCGTCCGTTGACGGTGCCGCCGCGACCCGGCCGAGGCTGCCGGCGGCGCCCAGCGCGCCCGAGAGCTTGAGAAACCTGCGCCTGGATAAGGACATCGCGGGATCGACTCATGCTGGCACGACCCGGCCGAGGCGGCCGGGTCACGTCGCGACTTGTGAGCGGGTCAGGTTCAGAAGCGGAACTTGAACTTGATCCCGTAGTTGCGAGGATACAGGTAGGACGTCTGGACCACGTCGTCTGAGTTGTTGTTGCCGCGCGCCAGCACCCCCTCGTCTTCGAGGTTCTCGGCGAACGCCTCGATCGTGTAGTCGCCGCTGGGCGAGTCCCAGATCAGGCGGATGTCGGTCTTGGTATAAGAATCCTGGTCGTGCGCCGGGTCGGTGGCCAGCAGGTTCGACGTGTTGTAGCCGTCGGAATAGTAGAACTGCACGTACGGCGTCAGCGTTCCCTTGTCACCGAGGTCGATGTAGTAGGCGGCGCTGGCGCCCAGCGTGATCTCCGGGGACCACGGGGTCCGCTCTCCGTCCTGTTCAACGAACGACTGAACCCGGCCCTGATAGAGCTGGTAGGGATTGCTCTGCCCAAAGGTCCCGAACTCCGAGTCGAGGTACGCCAGCGTGCCGGTCAGGGTGAGTTTGTCGTTCGGCAGCCAGATTGCATCCAGCTCGACCCCCCAGGCTTCGATGTCGCCGCCGTTGTCGGAGAACGTCAGCACGATTCCGGTGTTCGGATCGGTGCGCTGGCGCTGGGTCAGCAGGTTGGTGTACTCGGTATAGTGAAAGGCACCGTTGAGCTGCAGCGTGTTGTCCCGCAGCCGACTGCGGAAACCCACTTCGATTACCTGCGACTCCTGCTCGTCCGTGGTCGTGGTGGTGCTGGCCGAACCCGACAGGTAGCCGGTCGAGGCCGTCAGATAGAGCATCGCATCACGATCCTGCAGATCATATTCGGCACCGACGCGCCAGGTCACGTTGTCGAATTTGCCGAAGCTGCTGCTGGCTTGGATCGTGTTGGCGCTGGTGACCGCGTCCGAGGCGTCGCAGTTGTAAGTAAACAGCTCGCGGGCGTTTTCGG